>NZ_JAPMLH010000003.1:0-281564 GCF_035727065.1 Enterococcus sp. E4-223
GTAGTGAGGGGTTGCCCCTTGTGAGAGTAGGACGTCGCCACGCTGATGTTATTCCGGCATAGCTCAGTTGGTAGTAGCGCATGACTGTTAATCATGATGTCGTAGGTTCGAGTCCTACTGCCGGAGTAAAAGTAGATGTAAGAAATATCATACTGTAGACAAAAGTATCAGTTTCCTCTTTACTAAGAGTGTAGACTGATACTTTTGTCTATTTTTGTATAATAAAAAATATGAAGACATATGCTCTCACTGCTAAGTGACCAATTTTTTCAGATTCATTTTGGCAAAAACAAGCATCGTATGCACCTGATTTTTTTCTAAGCCTCGATACCTGATGCAGCGCATTCCATGCTTTTTCTCATAAAGCGAAAAAAGAGGAGCAGGAAGTCAAGACAGAAGTCAGTTTTGAAATCTATTTCAAACAAGTTTCTGGTGGACCTGTGACTTATCCTGTAGAAGATTACAATTATCTTTTTAATGGGGTAAAACTGTAGAAGTTTTTGCAGGTGTTGCTATTACATGTTGTGATCATTTTCTTTTTATCATTACTAAAGAAATCAGAACAGATCTCATTGAAAAAGTTGAACAACTTAGCACCAGGAATCTTAGGTGTAGTCCATGTCTTGTTCGGATTACAAATGTTTGGTCTATTCATGCAAAATCCATACAAAAATATTTGGGCACCATTTACGATCTTCTTCGTATTGTATTTCATCTACTATGTACTGACGACATGGTTATATACAAGGATTGTATTACAAGACAAAAATAAGTAGGTATCATTTTGCTAATATGAACAAATATCAAGACCAATCAGAATTTGGCTTAAGAATTTTTTGCCCTAAATACTGTCAATTAAAAATTTTTACATTTGCCAGTGTGACTTAAATTTATTTTCTACTTGCCAATGCCTCTTATCTAAAAATTAGCAACGTGTTTGTTAACTAGAAATTTGTTCAACTTTTAAATGAAGCTTCAATTTAACCAATGAAATTAGAATAAAGGAAAGGTTATACTAATATCTTATTGTCATTTGAAAAATTGGCATATACGGTCATAGTAAGGCAATAACGGAATATTACAATTGAACTAGACTAAAATAAAAAGGGTCTTTGTAACATTAACTAAGTGTTACAAAAGATCCTTTTTTGTTTTAGAAAAATTACGGAATGCTTTCACACACGGAACGACAAACTATTAGGTGAGAAAAATGATATTTACTATAAAAGAAACATAGTATAACGAAAATTTGGTTTATTTTAACAGTAATGAGGTTAAAAAGGTTGGCTACCAAATGGCAACATTTGAAGAAGTTTTTTAAAACAATGGTATCGGTTAAATTGCATCCTTAAGTCTTTAAGCAATTTAAGATTGTTAGTGTAACTTGTTACATAAAATGTAACAAATTTTCTTTAAATGACTTTGATTTCTAAAGTGTTAAATCCGCTTTCATAAATCTCGAAAGACGCTTATTCTAAATATGTCAGATATATTACTCGAGTAAAAAACATATCAATTAAAAATTTCGAAGGAGCGTTAATTATGCAGAAAAGAGATTTTATCGATACAAATGATTTTACAAAAGAAGAAATCGATTACTTAATCAAACTAGGATTAAAAATCAAAAAAAGTATTAAGTATGGTCATTACCCATTACTACTTAAAAATAAAACACTAGGTATGATTTTTGAACAGTCTTCCACTCGAACCCGTGTTTCATTTGAAACCGCAATGGAACAATTAGGAGGACACGCTCAATATTTAGCACCTGGTCAAATACAACTAGGAGGACATGAAAGTCTTGGTGATACTGCACGAGTATTATCACGTTTAGTAGATATATTAATGGCTCGAGTTGAACGTCATGAATCAGTGGTTTCGTTGGCAAAGAACGCAACAATTCCAGTTATTAATGGCATGAGTGATTACAACCATCCTACGCAAGAACTAGGCGATATTATTACGATGACTGAACATTTACCGAAAGGAAAAAAATTATCTGATTGTAAAATTGTTTTTGTTGGAGATGCAACGCAAGTTTGTGTATCTACCATGTTTATGGCAACAAAAATGGGAATGGATTTTGTTCAATACGGACCAGAGGGATTCCAAATTAAAGAAGAAGCATTAGAAATAGGGAAGGAAAATGCCAAAAAATCAGGAGGAAGTGTGCAGATCACAGAAGATGTTAATGTGGCTCTTAAAGATGCGGACTTTGTCTATACGGATGTGTGGTATGGCTTATATGAAGCGGAATTATCTGAAGAAGAACGGATGAATATTTTCTATCCAACCTACCAAGTAAATAATGAATTGATGAAAAAAGCTTCACCACATGCAAAATTTTTGCACTGCTTACCAGCAACACGCGGTGAAGAAGTTACAGATGAAGTGCTAGATGGTGAACAATCTATCGTATTAGATGAAGCAGAAAATCGATTAACAGCTATGCGTGCTTTATTAGTTTATTTTTTGAATCCATATTTGGATTATGCCGATCAAGCTTTAGCAGAAAAATTTGATGGGGAATTGCAGTGTATGCTGAAACCTAAACGTCAATTAGAACGAAGAGATTAGCAAGAACTTGCTTAAGCAGTAGAAGAGACGTGTGAATTTTTTGCTAATTCATAGAGAATAAAAAAATTTACACGTACTTTTCATAAAAGGCTCATCGAAAGGAGCACAATAATGAAAGAAAAAAAGAAATTCCGTTTATTTGATGCAGTATTGATGGCCGTTGTAGTTATCTTAGTGGTAGAGTCGGCAGCACCAGCTGCTGCAATCGGCTCTTCGCAATTTTTTTGGTGGGGTTTATTATTGATATTATTTTTCTTACCTTACGGATTAATATCAGCTGAACTTGGTACGACATATGACGGCGAAGGAGGGATCTATGACTGGGTTAAAAAAGCTTATGGAAGAAAGTGGGGTGCTAGAGTCGCTTGGTTTTACTGGATTAATTTTCCTATTTGGATGGCGAGTCTCGCCGTTTTATTTCAAGAAGTATTAACTCAAATTTTTCAGTTAAACTTTAGTACGCCTCTACTAATTATGTTGCAGTTGGTATTTGTCTGGATTGTTACGATAATTAGCTGTTACCCTGTTAGTGATAGTAAGTGGATCTTAAATATCGCTGCATTTGCGAAAGTGGCAATCATGATATGTCTTGGTGTTTTGGGTATCTATCATGCATTAACAAAAGGAATGGCTAATAACTTTTCTGGAACAGCTTTGTTACCTAAACTAGATATTCAAAATTTTAGTTTTTTATCTGTTATCTTGTTTAATTTTTTAGGATTTGAAGTGGTCACTACTCTAGCAAATGAAATGGATAACCCTAAAAAACAAATTCCACAAGCTATTATTTATGGTGGTGTTTTGATCGCCTTTTTCTATTTGTTTGCTGCATTTGGAATGGGAGCGGCGGTACCAGCAGATCAATTATCTGCTTCTGGAGGATTAATTGACAGCTTTATTTTGCTTGTTGGGGGATTGAATCCTTTTGTTGTATTAATCGGTATTTTCTTCATGTATACGCTGGCAGCAAACTTGATTTCTTGGTCCTTAGGAATAAATTATGTCGCTTTGTATGCTGCGAAAAATCATGATATGCCTCTAATTTTCGCTAAAAAAAGTCAAAAAAATGATATGCCAGTAGGAGCTTCTGTCACTAATGGTATTATTGCTTCACTTCTAATTATTATTGCACCCTTTATCCCAAATGAGAATATTTTTTGGGCGTTTTTCTCACTAAATGTAGTAGCATTGTTACTTTCTTATATTATGATGTTTCCAGCGTTCTTGAAGTTAAGAAAAATCGATTCTCATGTTGTTCGTCCATTTAAAGTTCCTGTACCAAATTGGTTGTTAAAATTAATGACGATTATCCCAATGTTGTTGCTAATCGCGACACTACTTTTTTCTGTAGTTCCTCTAGATTCAAGTTCTTCAGAGATAAATACTAAAGTACCCGTGTTGCTCGGAACAATTTTTGCCTTTGTTATTGGTGAAATCGTGATTCACTATTCGTCAAAAGAAAAAAAAGATAAAGGAGTGCTTACTGATGAAAACAATTGATAGTTCACCTAAAAAAGATCATTTTAGAATGCCCGGAGAATTTTCGGCGCATGAAGGAGTATATATGTTGTGGCCACAACGTCCTGATAATTGGCGAGATGGAGGAAAACCAGCCCAGCGAGCTTTCGCAGAGGTTGCTAGGGCAATTGCCAATTTTGAGCCTGTTACAATGGGTGTGAATTCTGATCAGTATGATAATGCTCGCCACATGCTTCCCGAACATATACGGGTGGTAGAAATTGCTAATAATGATTCATGGGTTCGAGATTGTGGTCCTACTTTTGTTACAAATAGTCAAGGAAAAGTTCGAGGTGTGGATTGGACATTCAACGCTTGGGGCGGGCTGGAAGATGGACTTTATTTCCCTTGGGATCAAGACGATCAAGTTGCACAAAAAATTTGTGAAATTGAATGGAAGGACCGTTATCGTTTAGATAATTTTGTTTTGGAAGGGGGATCTATCCATGTTGATGGAGAAGGTACATTAATTACCACAGAAGAGTGCTTATTATCAAAAGGACGTAATCCACAGCTATCAAAAGAACAAATTGAAAATATTTTAGGAGAGTATCTAAATATTGATAAGGTAATTTGGTTAAAGCGCGGAATTTATTTAGATGAAACGAATGGCCATGTAGATAATATTGTTAATTTTGTAGCGCCTGGTGAAGTTGTTTTAGCTTGGACAGATGATAAGCAGGATCCACAATATGAAATTTCTAAAGAATGCCTAGAAATTCTGGAAAACTCCGTAGATGCAAAAGGTCGAAATATTCATGTAACAAAATTGCATGTGCCTACGCCTATACTTATTAACGAAAAAGAAAGTCATGGAGTAGATACCATAAATGGTACACTTCCACGTCAAAAAGGAGATCGTTTGGCAGCAAGTTATGTAAATTACTATACAGCAAATGGAGGAGTTATTTATCCATTATTTGATGATCCAATGGACGAAAAGGCAAAGGAAACATTGCAATCCTTATATCCTGATCGTAAAATTGTGGGTGTTTATACTCGAGAAATCTTATTAGGTGGAGGAAATATTCATTGTATTACGCAACAAATCCCTAAAGGAGAAAACGTGTTATGACAAAGAAAATAGTTGTGGCATTAGGAGGTAATGCAATATTAACAAATGATCCTACGGCAACAGGACAACAAAAGACTTTAGCTGAAACAGCTCAGTCATTAGCTGCTCTAGTTGAAAAAGGCTACAAGCTACTTATTACTCATGGTAACGGGCCTCAAGTAGGTAACTTATTATTACAACAAAAAGCTGGAGCAACCCAAACGAATCCAGCAATGCCACTTGATACCAATGTTGCTATGACTCAAGGCAGCATAGGATATTGGCTAGCACAGGCGTTAACGAATGAATTGAAGAAACGTGGTATAGAAAAATCCATAGTAGGATTGTTCACTCAAGTTATTGTTTCTGAAGAAGACCCAGGATTTAAACAGCCTACTAAACCAATTGGGGCATTTATGACGAAAGAACAGGCTGAAAAAGAAACGAGAATGACCGATTCTATCTTCAAAGAAGATGCAGGAAGAGGATGGCGTAAAGTAGTGGCTTCTCCTAAACCTATAGATATAGTTGAATCAAAAGTTATAAAAACGCTAGTTGATTCAGATGTAATTGTAATTGCAGGAGGAGGTGGTGGTATTCCGGTAATTCAAACTGGTGAAGGCCTAAGAGGTAAAGAAGCTGTGATAGATAAAGACTTTGCTTCTGAAAAACTTGCTGAAATCATTGATGCAAATGAACTGATTATCTTAACTGGTGTTGCAAATGTTGCTGTCCATTTTAACACACCGCAACAAAAAGAACTGAAAAAAATTGATATTGAGACATTAGAAAAATACAAAGATAATGGTGAGTTTGCACCAGGAAGTATGTTGCCAAAAGTGGAAGCTGCCTTAGAATTTGTTAAGAAAAAACCTAATGCGCGAGCTGTAATTACTTCTTTAGAAAATTTAGATAAATTACTAAAAGAAAATGCTGGCACGATTATTTATAGCTCGCAAAATTTAGAACAAAAAAGTCACTTAGTAGATATATTAACATATGAGTAAAAGAAAAAGTAACTGTGCGAAATAGAACATCTAGTTGTTTCTATTTCGCTTTTTTAATCCTATTATAGATATACTTAGAATGTTATAGTATGTTTAAGACAATACCCTAAAATTTAGTTGGTTACTCAGAATGTTGGTTTATTTAAAGGAGGAATATTTATGCTAGAATCGTCACCAAAAAAAGATGGATTTCAATTGGCACCAGAGTGGTCTTTTCATAAAGAATGCTATTTGATTTGGCCCGAACGTCCAGATAACTGGCGTTTAGGGGGAAAACCTGCACAAAAAGCATACGCTGAAGTCGCTGAAGTAATTGCACGATTTGAAAATGTAACTATGCTCGTTTCGCATCAACAATTCTTGAATGCACGTTATCAATTACCTGAAAAAATACGTGTACTAGAAGTAAGCAATAACGACGCATGGATAAAAGACACGGGACCATTATATGTTATGAATTCTTTGGGGGAAGTACGTGGTGTCGATTTTCGGTTTAATGCTTGGGGCGGTTTGTTAGATGGGTTATTTTTTCCGTGGGATCAAGATGATTTGTTAGCTCAAAAAATTTGTGAACAGGAGAGAATTGAATATTACCAATTACAAGAGTTTGTTCTAGAAGGTTGCTCAATACATACAGATGGGGAAGGAACGCTTTTTGCAACAGAAGAATGCTTGTTATCAGAAGGACGTAACCCTCAATTAGATAAAGAATCAATTGAAAAAATTCTAAAAGAGTATTGTGGCATAGAAAAAATCGTTTGGTTTCCTCGAGGCTTTTTTTTGGATGAAACAAACGGTGATATCGATAATTTAATCAATGTTGTACGGCCTGGTGAAATTATTTTGAGTTGGTGTGAACAACCAAATGATCCAATGTACGAAATCGTCAGAGAAGCAGAAGAAGTATTGATGAAAGAAAAAGACGCAAAAGGAAGAAGCTTCATTATACACAAGATAGAATTACCGAAACCTTTATATATTACAGAGGAAGAAGCTGCTGGTGTTGATCCGGTAAATGGCATGCTTCCTCGATTTTCCGGTGATCGGTTGATTGCTTCTTATGTAAGCTATTATACAGCAAATGGCGGCATTATTTTTCCACTTTTTGAGGACCCAAATGATAAAAAAGCAGAAGCACTATTAAAAAAAATATACCCAGAATATGAAATTATTGGTGTAATGGCTCGTGAAATTTTACTTGGTGGTGGAAATATTCACTGTGTTGCTCAAGGAGTACCTCAATAAGAAAGGGGTGATCGGTAATGGATTTTTTTGAAATAGCCAATAGTCATATTTCAGAGCTGACTAAGAATGAACAAATTCTTTTTGATTACGTCATCAATAACCTAGAAAACATTAAAAGTAAAAGTATCCGCGAAGTTGCTGATGACTGTTTTGTTTCAACAACTACTTTTCTGCGTTTTGTCAGAAAGCTTGGATTTTCTGGATTTAGTGAGTTTACCACTGTTATTAAATATACGTTACTTTATAAAACTACTCTTCCCGAGAGTTCACCTTTTGTCGTTAGCCAGAAAGATTATCGCGAAGAGTATTTAAAGAATTTAGTTGAATCTGTTCGCGTAATAGATACAGATAAAGTGAAACTAATTGTAGAACAACTACAAAAACAGCCTAAAATTTTTTTATTTGCTAAAGGATTGAGTAAAGAAATTATGCGTTATATACGATATTTGTATAATACAGCCGGTTTTTTTGTAATTTTTCCTGAAGATCATCAAACTCGTTCTATTGCACAAAAGCAAGTTAAAAAGAATGATATAGCCTTTATCTTCAGTTATAAAGGAGAAGATTTAGAGTTGATCGAAACAATTCGAAAAATAAAGGAACAAGATCATCCTTTAATCGTTTCAATTACTGGAGCAGATAATAACTTAATACAAAACTTTAGTGATATTAATCTTTATTTGTTTACAGATGAAATCAGCTTGAATCATCTAGATATTACGTCACATATCTCAATGATTGCATTAATGGAATTAATTTTGTACCAATTTATCGAAAGCAGTGGAACAGACACTTACCATCTTGTTTTTCGTTGAATGATCGACAAGAGAATATTTTGTTTATCGGCAGCAGCATCTTAGAAATGATGAACAGTACTAGTATGGAAGCTTGTCGTCAACTAATCAAAATTACTGGAAGATCTTATTGTACGAAAGTTTATTTGCTTTATAAGGATGTTCTTCAGACAACCACAGAGGATGAAAGCAAGAAAGCGGTCAAAAAATGTATTTGTACGTTGGGGTTGCCAATTGGTTATGAAACGCTATTATAAGTGTGGGCCAAATATTATATACAGCATTTATTTGATTCAAAAAGTTATTATCAAAACGGTGTAAGTAACAAACGTTCACGATTCGGGAATTACTACCGTAAATGAAATTTAAATTGTAGATAACGTAAAGGTAGACGTATATCTACAATTTAAATTTGTTAAAAAACAGCAAAATGAGAATAGTGGCTTAACAAATATCATGCGAGAAATATTATGGGCAGTTGCAAGAATTGAAAAATGAATTCGATTCTTGGTTGAACGGGTTAGATGTATCTAATGAACAGATTTAATCTGGAATTTTTTATTTTTTGAACAACAATACACACCGATTTAGAGGTTTTACTCTAAGGAACATAAGAGATATAGTATATCCGCGTATGGCTATACTATGCAGTGCAAGGTTCATTAGTCATACCAAATTTATTGGTATGTTTATACCTTTCTCGTGTGAAGCACTATTAAAATTGACACTAAAATGTTAAGAGGACAGATAAAAATACAAAATGAATTATGTCAGTTGAAGATTCTTTCCAATAGAAACTAAAAAAGAATCCAAAAATTGACGAAAAAGATGGGCTAAATCCCGGTGAAAATGTCGCAGATTTTAAATGTCTATCTCTATGACATTGACATTGAAGGAAATAAAAAATACTTCGATAGACGCTAGCAATAAGCCATTATTAGTTATGACATTAGTGTTAAATATTCAAAACATTTTGGATAATAGATACAATGAAAATCCAAAATCCTTTGAAAAATCATTTTCATCCTTGACAAAAAGAAGAAATCCCGAGCGTACTAAGCAACAAAGACAAAGGACTTCAGGTTAAGGATATTCATACTCTAGTAATGGGGATTAACCAAATGTTGAAAAATCAGCCTAGTCCATTTATCAAAAATATCACATTTTGTAGCGAAGGAGCGGTCTTTTTGCTTTGTAAGAGTTATAAAGAAATTTCGATCTGGTAATTATCAGCTATGTTATGACCATGCTTAACGAGGTTGAAAGCCTTTTTATCAAGTGTTGGTAGTGTAACAATTGATTAACATGCGTAAGTACGAATTAGGATTATATGAGTCTCATTAGGAAATATAACCTGGTGAATAAACTAGATTGAAAGGAATATTAAGTATGATATAATTTTCAATCTAGATACTGAAAATTGAAGAAAGGGTAATGTTTTGAATCGGTACAGTCTGAAGATGAGTAGTAATAATGAACTGCATATAAAATTTTTCCCGTGAATCGACCAAATAACTAATTGGAAGAGTATGGATTGTCCCATCACTGGACAGAGAATAATGTATTCCATAATTGATATAGCAACGTTTTCGAGTTCATCTAATCGAAACCTATCCCCGACAATAGGGGACGAGAATGTTAATAGATAACTATAAAACTTCAAGCAACGTATTAAATAGAGTGAAGAAAATTTTCTATCTATTTTTTAGTCAGCAATCTTTAGGTACAAATTAAGAATGTTTCTGCAAAAGAATATCAATCATTTACGCTTAGAATGTCGTACCATAAATGATTGGTATTCTTATTTTGTCAGAAAATAAGATCATACTGTTACAGTATGATCTGTGACTAAGAGCATTAATTTATGCTATTTTCTGTTTAGTTAGGAATTTTGTGGTGAACACTTGTTTGCCAAGAGATTAGCCAATAACATTCGCTCGCGATACGGAGAACCATATTATAAATGATGCTATTTTTTGAAAGAAAATGGATTGTAACAAAGCACATAGAAATAATATTCTGAGAAAAAAAGAGATACCGGAACTGCTGTCCGTTCGACAAGCTGTCCTCGGTTTTTTTGTACGTAAAATTTAAAAACAGATGCTCATCGATCCATCGGCTGAATTGCCATAAGCGAGTGATTAAATCTTTTTCATAGAATATAGAGGCATTATAGTATAAAAGCTCATTGGTAATTTTCTCTTTTATCTTTTTGTGTTTCTCCGGGGAAAATTCATTTAATAAGTGATGGGATAATAGTCATTATTTATACTTTATTCAATGCACGACTTTCCAATAATAATTCTGTCACGATCAGTATCTCTTTGGCGTCTAATTTATCCAATTTTTTTAATGTGTATTATCGATTTTTTCTTAGTAAATAAGTTCTAAATTGACAGGAGACTGTAAAAGTTGCTGTTTGATAAAAGCTAAATCATTCGTAAATTGACACTATATTTTTCTATAAGATGTATGAGCAAAAGATAATTGTAAAAATCAACAGATTTTAGAAAAGTATATCGAGATTGAAGAAAAAATTAGAAATAGCCATATTATTTATGGTAGACCCGATAGAGTAAATAGTTTGGAGGAAAATATAAATAACAGGAATATTAAAATAAGTACATCGGAATAGGCGAGCGCAAACGGCAGCACGTACAAATCAAGCTATCCTTACTCTTAAAGAAGGTAGTCAACCTACAAATTTTTCAAGAGTAGCTAATCAAGCAAAAATTTGAAAATCAACTCTTTATTCAATTCCAGAGGTGAGAGAACAGATCGCTTTTTATAGGAAGGGATGGTTCTATAAGCAAAAGCAGGACGACACTAAATCAGATTGTATGATCCACTCATTAGTAAGAAAAATTAAGTCTTTAGAGTCAAAAAATAAAGGAAAAGAACTTAAGCTTCAAATAAAAAAGATATACGGGAACCTATTCGAAGGTACAACACAAGAATAAATAGAGTTCTGGTCAAAGAAATTTTAAAGTTTCATTTTTCGAAAATTGACTAAAAATTCGTGTTCAGGATATGAAATACCCTATTTCAGGAAGTTTTTGACCACGATTAAATTATCCATGTTATAGTCGTGAGGTTCTAAAAAAACTTTAAAAGGAGCATGTAGAGACATGCAAAATGTAAAAAAATTAAGTATGAAAGAGATAAAACAAACATGTGGTGGTGCTGGTAAAAATCTTATCTATGGTAAGGGCTATGGCTGTTTGCGAAGTTGTAATAGGTTATAATGTTCCGTAAAATAATAAAATACGTAAGTTCTGTATTTATATTGATAGCTACATGTATAGTGCCTTTATTTATTTTTGAAGATTCTATGCCACTAAAAATATTAAGTTTACTAGTTATTTTGTTATTAAATATAGTTGGTATATTAGTAAAAAAAGAGCTGGGGATGAAATATTTCGGAATGGTAGACTAATTAAAGAGAGGATGTTTATATTATGAATTTTAAAAAAAATAATTTAGAGTATAATTTATGCATTTTTTTAGCAGTAATTATAAATTTAGGATTATTTATTTTTTCCGAAACTATATTAAGTAAGATTTTACTATTGATTGCTATTGTTTTATTAGTTATTCCTAATTTCATGCAAAAAAAGAAGAGAAAAAACTCGTAATGAGTTTTTTCTCTTCTTTTTTAGTTGCATTTAGAGTATACATTTGCTAACCCAGCAGCCCATGCTAGTGGTCCTTTTGGGATTCCAAATAATCCCCCAGCAATTGCAGCACCACATTTTGCTCCACCTTTAGATAAGTTGTTAGGTCTATTTAACTCATTAGGCATTCTGTGATCATTTTCTCCACCGATAATTTGTTTCATCTCTTTCGTACTTAATTCTTTTACATTTTGCATATTTAAACTCGCTCCTTTTAGAGTATTTTTATTACGATACTAGTGTGACATATATCTATAGCAAACAGTTAAAAACTTCCTGAAATAAGGTAATAACATTCCTGAAACCTATAAAATTCATCTGTTTTCATTTTAGATGAAGCGACAAATGGACTTGATAAACTACTAGAACATGAAATGATGGATCGCCTTTTAAATTTAGCAAATAAAACTCTTATATTTATTGCGCATCATTTATCGATTGCAAAATCTGGCGATAAAATTTTAGAATCCTATACATATATTTGCTAATGTACCTAAACTTTCCTGAAAGTCGGCACACGAAATGACAAATCTTCAGCAACTTGCTTCAGTTTTGTCATTACTTACTAAAAAGGTTTGGCAATCTCTATATTTGCTGCAAATAATCGCTTGTCAAGGGGGAGCAAGCTCCCCCTTGAATTCCCCTCAAAACCCAAGCTCAATAATAAACAACTAACTACCAATACGGAATTCACTTTCTGTTATTTTTTTTAAAATAAATTAATGAATATAAGAACCAACATATATATATAGACATAGTTCCTAATAAAAAGCTCAAATAAAAACTGTCTATATATTTGACTAAAATTTTATTTAATAATTCTCCGAGTATTAATCCAATTAGAGTAATAATCCCTATAATTGAAGCTTTTTCTAATTGAAGCCATTTCTTTACAGATAATTTTTTATTCATTTAATTTTTCCTCTTAATCATTAACCATACAAATAATCCTTATAACGAGAACAAGCTTTTGATAGTTACTATGCTATTAATTTTAATTAGCGATATGAGTCTTTTACCACATTTTTATTTTCTACGTCCACCATTCCAACCTTTTTTAAATCCTGAGATTATTTGGTCTGAATGATCCCATGCATCTTTTACTAAATAGCCAAGGCCAGCAACTATAATAGGTGCTATTCCTCCTTGAATTTAGATAACTCATTATATTTTTTCATTAATATTCACTCCTACGCTTACTCTAAACTTTTCGATAAACAATATCCAGGAATTATCATGTGTTTAACAGGATGATTTGCTATACAGTTTGCTTGTTTACCCATAAATTGTCCTACACCATACCAAAGACTATCATTAGAATCACCGATAATTTGTTTCATCTCTTTTACAGAAACTTCTTTTACATTTTGCATATTGGAACTCGCTCCTTTTATATTATTTTTATTACGATACTATCATGACATACATCTATAGCAAACAGTTAAAAACTTCCTGAAATAAGGCTTTTTCATTCCTAAAACCTATAAAATTACAATTTAATTTTATTGAATATGTTATTTTAATAACTAGTTAACATAATATGTAGTTTCTTATACGGAATAAGCATGAGTTGTCTTGTTTGTTTAGTGCTATTTAGTTTTCTTCTTTATATTTCCTAACTTACGTTTGTGTAATGTAAAAAAGAATGGGCGTTATTCATGCTGGATTATTCGAAAGAATCAGTAAATGATTATTTTCTAATCGACATGAAGCCTTTTTATGCGAGTATCGAGTGTATAGAAAGAAATTTTGATCCATTAACAACAGAACTTGTTGTTATGAGTCGCGCTGACAATACTGGTTTAGGATTGATATTAGAGCTTCTTCTCCTGAAGCAAAAAAGCGGTATGATATTACAAATGTGAGTAGACCA
The DNA here is from genome assembly GCF_035727065.1 of Enterococcus sp. E4-223. Classification (NCBI taxonomy): domain Bacteria; kingdom Bacillati; phylum Bacillota; class Bacilli; order Lactobacillales; family Enterococcaceae; genus Enterococcus; species Enterococcus sp. E4-223. Next base: position 13,743 of record NZ_JAPMLH010000003.1, read on the forward strand.
CGTGATTTATCACAACTATTTCCTAAAACATCATACGTTGTTCCACCACGTATGAACCTATATATCAAGCGAAATATGCGGGTAAATAATATTTTCAAAAGATATGTGGCTGACGAAGATCTACTGATGTATCCAATCGATGAACCCATTTTAAAAGTGACCAGATCACTGAATATTTTTACGACTGAAGGAACAAGAAGTCAGAGAAGGAAAAAATTCGTTCAAATGATCCAAGAACGTATTAAAGAAGAATTAGGATTGATTGCTACGGTAGGTGTCGCGGAGATAATCCCCTTTGGCCAAACTCGCCTTAGACAATGAAGCGAAGCACAATGAAGGGTTTATTGCTGAATGGACGTATCAAAATGTTCCTGAGAAAGTATGGAATATTCCTAAAATGACGGTCTTTTGGGGCATAGGGTCTCGAATGAAAAAAACTCAACCAGATGGGGATCATGAGTATTAAAGACCTTGCTAACTGGAATCATTATACGATTAAGAGTAGGTTAGGTGTGATTGGCTTATAGCTGTACTTTCATGCAAATGGTATTGATCGAACTGACATAGCAAATTATTACTGAGATGATTAAAAAAACTAATTTATAAGCAATGAAAACGTTGACTTATAAAATGAAACAAAGTATATTTATTTTGTAAGAAAAGAAAAAAGAACTTGAGATAGCGACGCAGTTATCTCTAGAGTTATGTTACTGATAAATCAGGCAGAACTCAGAACTAATATCAAGTAAAGCTTTATGATCAAAAGCTTATTTGATATTGGATCTGAGTTCTTTTTTCTGGAAAGGAGAAACTAATGAAAGTTAAAAAGATTATCAATAACAATGTAGCTTTAATTGATCGGGGAGGAAATGAAGCAATTATCTATATGACAGGGATTGCTTTCAAAAAAAAAGTTGGCCAACGCATTAATGATTCCGAAATTGAAAAAACATATGTTTTAGATTCGAAAGACCGTTTAGAACATTTTAGCTATTTGTTATCGCATTCTGATGATAGACTGATCTCTATGATCAACGAGCTCGTTAGTTATGGAGAAAAGGAAATCGGTAAAAAAGCAAATGATTATCTTTATTTAGCTTTATTAGATCATCTCTCCTTTGCATTGAAACGCTCAGAAAAAGGACAATATCTTAGAAGTCCGCTCTTTTGGGAAGTTAAAAAGTTTTATCCAGTTTATTACAAAATCGGTTTGGAAGCTTTAAAAATGATGAAGAAATATTTTAATCATTCCTTTCCCACAGATGAAGCTGTTTCAATTGCCTTACACTTTGTTAATCTTCAAGAAAATCAGGTCAATTTTGATGAACAGATAGAAGATATGGAGACACTAAGAGACATGTTGAATATCATCAAATATCATTTTAGTTTATCTATTGACGAAGAGAGCATCAACTACATGAGGCTAGTGACACATTTACAGTATTTTATTGAACGATTAAGAAAAAAACAAGCATACGTTGAAAATGAATCTCAGTTATTTGAACAAGTAAAAAAACTATACCCTAAAGCATATACAGCTGTAGAAAAGATAGAAATATATGTAAAAGGAAAGTTCAGCACCTATTTATCTCAAGATGAATACACTTATTTGATGATTCATGTTAATCGCGTAGCGGAAAGAGGCGACAATAATGGATAAGTATCATGATTTTAACAAACATATTATTGAACTTGTTGGAGGAAAAGAAAATATAGAGGCAGTAGTTCACTGTATGACACGGTTGCGTTTTACTCTTATCGATAAAACGAAAGCGCAAACAAATAAGCTTAAAAACTTAGACGGTGTGATTGATGTAGTTAGCAATAACGTTGCTTATCAAATCATCATAGGTACACATGTTAACGATGTATATAAAGAATTGATGACGCAATTGGAACTAACCCCAAAAACTACTTTAGAAGAGCAAAGTGGGAAAAAAAATCCAATAAAAGCAGCACTAGATGTCATATCGGAGTCTATGACACCGATACTTGAGCCTATTATTTGTGCTGGATTACTTGCTGCTGTTTTATCCATTGCTTCTTTAACTGGAATAATCTCACCAGACAGTTCAACCTATCAGATTTTTGATGCTTTGCGGTCTGCTGTATTTTATTTTCTACCTATTTTAATGGCTATGAGCTGCGCAAAACGATTAGGAGCAAGTCCTTATTTAGCAGTAGCACTTGCTGCTACTATACTTTCAAGTTCTATCAATGATGTGAAAGGACTGGAGTTATTTGGTATTGGGTTACCGCAAATTACGTATTCTAATAGTTTTATCCCTATTTTGCTAGCTATCTGGTTTATGGGGTACGTAACTAAAGTAGTTAAAAGAGTTATACCTAACACACTCCAATACTTTTTAACCCCTTTGTTCGTAATGTTAATTACTTTACCGGCAACGTTGTTGGTTTTTGGGCCTTTAGGATTTTATATAGGAGAAGGAATCATTGGCTTTTTTAATCTACTGATGAAATATGTAGGTAGTTGGTTTGTCATGATGTTATACTCTGCTCTTCAACCATTTATTATCATGTTGGGCGCGGGAAACTTTATCATGCCGGTTGTAGCTTCTCTAATTGCAGCAAATGGGTATGACCCTGCCTTTATATCTTCATGTACAATTTCAGATATTGCTGTTGGAGGCGCAATGCTTGGGTATTTCTTAAGAGCTCGGAACTTAAAACAAAAACAATTATTTGGGACAGTAACACTTTCTGCAGTACTTGGTGTGACTGAACCTGCTATCTATGGTGTCTTTGTTAAATACCGTCGGCCATTTGTTGCAGTAATGATTGGAGGAGGGCTCGGTGGACTATTTGCTGGTTTGACTGGTGTTAAAGCTTATTCTGTTGCTTGGGGATTATTTGGCCTCCCAGCGTATATAGGTGAAGGAGACTTCATGAACTTCTGGTTTATGTTAGCGGCAGTCGTGATTAGTTTTGCTGGTTCAGCTGTAGCTGCTTATCTCTTAGGCGTTCCTACACAAGAAGAGGATCAGGAGACAATCAACCATATAATAGCTGAAAAAGGGAAAGATAAAAATCTGCGCACTTCTTCATTGGGTAATGTAGTAGAAGGAGAAGTGATTTCTTTAAATGAAGTTAAAGATCAAGCTTTTTCAACAGGAGCTTTAGGAAAAGGGATTGCAATCAAACCAATAGATACACATCTTTATTCTCCAGTGGATGGGGAAATCACGGTAGTTTTTCCAACGAATCATGCAATAGGTATCCAATCACAAGATGGAATTGAAATACTAATCCATATTGGGATCGATACAGTAGAGTTAGAGGGGAAATATTTTAATTTAAATATAAAACAAGGAGATAAAATTCAAAGAGGACAACTCCTTGGAACAGTAGACTTTGATAAAATACAAGAAGCTGGTTATGATACGTCTACTATTGTAGTTGTCACGAATACCGATAGCTATTTAGACGTCATTCCTTCAAATTCAGAACAAGTAATAAAGACAGATAATCTACTAAACGTCATTTTATAGAAGGTGAAAAAATGAAATTGAAAAAGAATTTTTTATGGGGTGGAAGTATTGCTGCACATCAATGTGAAGGAGCCTGGCAGGAGGGAGGAAAAGGACCAGCTATCATGGATTATGTCAGACAAGGAAGCTATCAGGTCCCACGCCAAATCGATACAATAATTTCTTCTGAAGCTACGTATCCCTCACATATGGGTATTGATTTATATCATCAATACAAGTCAGATATTCGTCTGTTTAGTGAAATGGGATTTACAGCATTAAGAATATCAATAGATTGGTCTCGTATCTTTCCTAATGGAGATGATGAGCAGCCGAATCAAGAAGGAATTATGTATTATATAGATGTAGTGGATACGTTGTTGTCTTATGACATTGAGCCAATTGTAACATTATATCACTTCGAGATGCCAAAAAATTTAGTCCAAAAGTATGGTTCATGGACTAATCGAAAAGTAATTGAACTTTATTTGAAATTTTGTCAAACTATGTTTGAATCTTTAAAAGGAAAAGTCCACTATTGGGTTACATTTAATGAAATGAATCATATTGATCCTCAAACAGAAGCTACAGATATTTTTACGTATATTATCGCAGGTTTGAAGTATTCTGAACTCGAAAATAAATCGCAGACATTGGCTGAGATCGGATACAATATGACAGTGGCTAGTTGTTCGGCAATAGTTTTAGGAAAAAAAATAGACCCAGAAAACAAGATTGGTTGCGTATTTGGAATCGAACCTGTTTATCCAGTAGATTGCAATCCAACAAATGTGATGAATGCTTTTAAACAAATGGATCGAGATTTCTATCAAATAGATGCTATGTGCACAGGAAAGTTTCCAGACTATAAAATCAATGAATATGCAGACCAAGGAATAAAGTTGACCATAACAGAGAATGATAAATATATGTTTTCTAAAGGAACACTTGATTTTATTGGTATGAACTATTATGCATCATCTGTTGCGAAGTACGAAGGAGCAGCTGAAGAAAAGAGTGCCTTATTTGGCGGTCTTCAAAACCCGTATCTTGTGACTAGTAAATGGGGATGGACCATTGATCCGACGGGTTTACGGTATCTGCTGAATTACACTTATAGAAAATATGGACTCCCTATCATAATTACAGAAAATGGATTAGGTGCCATAGATGTTTTGACAGATGATAAAAACATACATGATGAATATCGCATCGAATACTTAAAACAGCATATTCAACAAATGAAGATTGCAATTGAAGAAGATCAGGTAGATTGCTTTGGGTATCTCACGTGGGCACCCATAGATTTAGTAAGTGCTACAACAGGCGAAATGAAAAAAAGATATGGGTTTATCTATGTAGACAAAGACGATGAAGGAAATGGAACCTTAGAAAGGTACAAAAAGGACTCTTTTTATTGGTACAAAGAAGTGATTGGTTCCAATGGAGATATTTTGTAATACCTGTTTAACATAGAAGGAGTTATAGTAGTTATATTCATATAACAAGTAGTTAGCTTAGAGTAATATTACTAAAGGACCAAAGTTCTATCTTAAAAAAATAACTATCTTTAATATATAAAATCAGCAAATCATAACCACCCTTTAAAAAAGAGGGGCAGGGTGTAGACAAAAGTATCAGTCTACACTCTGAGATGTAAGAAATATCATAAGATATTTCTTACATCTTTTTGTTTTGAGCAGGACTTTAGATAATTTTATTAATATATGCTAGCATGCTTTTGTAAGAAAAAGAAAGAGGGCGTATTAGTTATGTATCTTAAAATTACGGAACAAGCACAAGAAAGATTACAAAAATATATTGATGAAGGCGCAACAGTTATATTGGATTTAGATGATGGCGTTGGGGAATATTCTAAAATGGGTGTTTGCTCTTTAGATACTAGTTTTCGTTTACTTCTTCTTGATAAAGAACAGAGAAAAAATGATTATAAACTCCAATTAGATAGTGATATTGGGGATGTTTATATAAAAGATTATTCAAAAATGTACATGGATGAACATATGACCCTTTCTTTAGATCCACGTCTAGGTGTATTTACTCTTGAAAGCCCAAGTGGTTCTTTAGACAGTCATGTTCAATTAGTAGATCTACGACCAGAAAAATTCTCTGGCATGAAACAATAATTTTCTCTTCATTGATCCATGATCCATAAAACTAGTCTCAATCAAGCTGTGTTGAAAAAACAAGACAACATTCTTACCATGGTAAATAAAAAAGACGACACATTTTGTCGTCTTTTTTTAAATTAACTATTTTCGATAAAAGATCGCATAGCTTGTGCCATTATTTCTGGCTTTTCTCTATTCAATTCATGTTTTCCGTTTTTAATAAAGAGTAGGCGGCCATTCGTTGAAAGTTTATATAAACGTTTTGCTGCTGGTTTATTCGCATGATCTTTGGTACCACATAAAATCAATTTAGGAAGTCGTGATGTACGAAGCTGTTTTTTGCAGTCTAATGTTTCAAGTGAACGAAGTAGGGTAAGGGTTTGTTTTTTAGATAGACCTAATTTTTCAAATATCTTAGAAGGTACGCAGTAAAAATAAATATTCTGGAAAGTAAGCAATAAGCGATTAGAAGACTCAAATTGTGGAGCGACTAAAACAACCTTTTTTAAATATGGAGAAGGAGTTGCAAGATAGTTTAAAGCAATAACAGCGCCTAAAGATAATCCACATAAAATAAAAGGTTCCTTTATCTGATTCAATTGTACTTCGATGTATTTGGTTAAGTCGTCTAAAGTAGCAGTGTCTGTGCTGTTTAAATGATTGAACAATGAAAGACTTTTGCAAGAATAACTATTGGGTAGATAAGAGATTACATCTTTCCATGATTGTTCGTCTTGGCCTAGACCATGCAAAAAAACAATTTTCATATTGCTCTCCTTTTTATAGTTATCATATAGACTTTCTTTGTACTATTAAAATATAAACATTCATTTCTTATGTCATAAAATAAAAAAACAGCGCAGACACATTGTTAAACCAATATGCTGCACTGTTTAAGGAAGCCACTTGCCGGGCTTGAACCGGCGACCTCTTCCTTACCATGGAAGCGCTCTACCAGCTGAGCTAAAGCGGCATTATCATTAATACAAATAATAGGATAACGAATATTAATGTATTTGTCAACAGAATTTTTTCGAAAAAATGTGTTTCTCTAATAGGAAAACAGATTTTAGAAAAAATAAAAATAACAAAAAATGCGAACGGTTTCTTTGATAATATAATAAAAAAATTCAAAAAAAGTATTGCGTTATTTAGAAGAAATTGATATTATATTCATGTACTTGATTCCGGCATAGCTCAGTTGGTAGTAGCGCATGACTGTTAATCATGATGTCGTAGGTTCGAGTCCTACTGCCGGAGTAAATAAAAGCTTACACAGCTAAAAAAAGAAATCCATTCACTTGGATTTCTTTTTTTTACGATAAATAAAGTCTTCCATTTTTATACTGTATATCGCTTTCCTTGGAAGAGAGTAAAGTCTTCTACGCACAATTCAATTAACCATATTTCCCGTCATCGCTAAATACGAAATAAATGAGCATCCCTACACCAATCAAGGCGCAAGCTATCCCAAGGAAAGGGACAATATTTCCAAAATGTTCTGTATTCATAAGTATGCTACCACCTACAAACAAAAAGCCGCCAGCCATCAGATTTTTCATTTTATTTAACCTCCTTTCTTGCATTATAGTATTTTATTCATTCAGCATTCTTGAACGTTATTTTGTAGAATTATGTTCTTCTAAGCCTTTTCTTTATTATACAGTCCATTATCATGATCTCATAGAAATATCCCCATTTTTATCTGAAAATTATCGATACCGTATGAAGTTTTCCTTCATGAAATTGTAAGTATATTCTTATTCAAGTGAAATTTTCATCATAGAAGAGATTGTATTTCTAAATTCTTAAGAGTAAAATACGAAGTATAACTTGGATTTGGAAGGATGATTGGATGAAAGCTATTACGCCTGATATGACAACAAAATTTAACAAACAGTTTCAAGCAAATATCAAACAGCAGGCATTGCAGCGGGCAGTTGTGAAGAACGGAATTACCGCTTCTGCTGAAAATGTTTCAGCACATGTGGAGAATACACCGGTATTTTCTATAGATTTGGCTACGGGGAAAGTGGCTAATCAAATGCAATCGGGGCGTTGCTGGATGTTTGCTGCACTGAACACATTCCGTCATAAGATGCTGAATCAATTCCATTTAAAAGAGTTTGAATTATCACAAAATTACACTTTTTTCTGGGATAAATATGAAAAGGCAAATTACTTCTATGAAAACATCATTGCAACTGGAAAAGAGGCTATTGATAGCCGAAAAGTGGCTTTCTTGCTAACTACTCCTCAACAAGATGGCGGTCAATGGGATATGATCGTTTCATTATTCCAAAAATACGGTGTTGTGCCCAAATCGGTAATGCCGGAAAGTGCGAATAGTTCAAATTCTCGAGATTTGAATAACTACTTGAACAAACTACTGCGTAAAGATGCAGTTGTGTTACGCGAAATGGTTGCTCAAGGAGAAACATTAGACGCTATTGAAGAAAAAAAAGAAGAAATGCTAGAAAGTATTTATAACTTCTTAGCCATCTCATTAGGAACACCTCCAAAAGAATTCGATTTTGAGTACCGCGATGAAGAACAGAACTATCATCTTGACCGAGGACTGACACCACAAATTTTTTATGATAAATACATCGGTGTAAAATTAGATGATTATGTTAGTGTGATCAATGCACCAACAAAAGACAAACCATTCAATCGTTCTTATACAGTAGAGATGCTAGGGAATGTCGTTGGCGGGAAAGAAGTTAAATACCTGAATGTTGATATGGAAACTTTCAAAAAATTAGCGATTGCTCAGCTTGAAGAAGGAGAATCTGTTTGGTTTGGTTGTGATGTAGGTCAATCTTCTACTAGAACTAGTGGCATCATGGCCTTAGATGCTTATTCAATGGATGATCTATTTGATACGGATTTTACAATGACTAAAGCTGAACGTTTAGATTTTGGAGAAAGTCTGATGACCCATGCGATGGTATTGACCGGTGTTGACTTAGTAGACGGGCAATCAACAAAATGGAAAGTCGAAAATAGCTGGGGCGAAAAAGTTGGAAAGAATGGCTTCTTCGTTATGAGTGATGCCTGGATGGACGAATATACGTACCAAATCGTTGTAAGAAAAGATTTATTGACGAAAGAGCAATTAAATGCGTTCAATGAAGAACCAATTGTTCTATCTCCGTGGGATCCAATGGGCGCTTTAGCATAGACGAGTATTTCAATGAAGAGTATGTAGTAAAGATAAAAAGAGCTGGCTTAAGCCAGCTCTTTTTATCTTTAAAGTCCATTCCCTGTTTTTTATGGTCCCTGTGCTATAATTCTAAATAAAGGATAAGGATTGGAAATAATCTTTTTATCATTAAAAAATATGATGACGAAGTAGAATAAAATTGGGAGTAGGGGGGGAAAGTCATGGATATCCAAACTGTTTTATCTGATCTGAAATTAAATGGTAAAGTGATTCCAGTTGTTGGTGGCGATGTTAATCAGACCTATCGTATAAAAACCGAACATCGTGCTTATTTTTTAAAAATCCATCCGAATGTAAAAAAAGGATTTTTTGAAGCAGAAGTAGACGGATTAAAAGAACTGTCAGCATTCGTACGTGTACCGGATACGTATATGCTAGGTGAAACAAGTGAAGGCGCTTATTTGTTAATGGAATGGATCGAGCCGGGAAAAGGGGATCAACGAGATCTTGCTGCAGCTTTAGCTAATCTCCATCAGCAAACAGCGCCACAATTTGGTTTTCGTAAAGATAACTATTTGGGTACACTTGTTCAGAAAAATTCTTTTGAAGAAGATTGGTGGACTTTTTTCTTTAAAGATCGGCTTGAATCCCAGATTTCTTTGGCAGAAGAAACGAATCGATGGAATGTACAGCGTCAAGAAAAGTATCTGCGATTTAAAGAACGTGTATTGAAATCGGTTGAACCAAAAAAGATCACTCCCCGCCTCTTGCACGGAGACCTGTGGAGTGGTAATGTGTTCTTTGACCAGCAAGGGCATCCAGTTTTTGTCGACCCAGCTGTTTCTTATGGGAATCGGGAACAAGATATTGCAATGAGCCAGTTATTCGGTGGTTTCCGACCGGAATTTTTAGATGCTTATCAAACTATATTTCCATTAGAAAAGGGATGGGAAGACCGACTGCCGATTTACCAGTTATATTATCTTTTGGCACATTTGAATATGTTTGGAGAAAGTTACGGTTCCCAAGTAGATCAATTACTAGAAAATTTTTAAGAGGAGGGCGTGTTTTTGGCAAAAAAATATACCAAAAAGCATGAAGTTTCATATTATGAGTGTGACATCAACCAAACGATGACATTTCCTTCGATGTTAGGAGTAGTTATCAAAACGTCTGAAGATCAAAGCGACCAGTTGGGAAGAGGCAGTGAATTCGTCAATAGCTTTGGACTTACTTGGGTCATCACGAATTATTCCATGGAGATTAATCGTCTCCCTAGAGTCGGTGAAGTAATCTCAGTAACGACTCAAGCCATGGAGTACAATAAGTTTTTCTGTTATCGGAACTTCTGGATCCATGATGAAGATGGGAAAGAATTAGTCAAAATAGAATCTGTTTTCGTATTGATGGATTTTGTGAATCGAAAAATGAGCAGTGTTAATGAAGAGATCATTGCTCCTTTTGAGAGTGAGAAGATCAAGAAAATCAAGCGTCAGGAAAAAATTGAAAAGATTGATTCGGGCTTCATGTTGCCATATCGTGTTCGTTTTTATGATATCGATAGTAATCAGCATGTTAATAATGCGATGTATTTTAATTGGATCATTGACGTATTAGGATATGACTTTTTGACTACGCATGTTCCAGAAAAAGTAATTATTCGATTTGATAAAGAAGTAGAGTACGGGAATGAGATCGAAAGCCATTTTGAACAAATCCCTATCGAAAATGGTGTCAAAACAAAACATGAAATCCGAATGCAAGAACAGCTGTATTGTGAAGCAAATATTATATGGAAAAATAAATAAAAAAGAGGTTGTGACAGAAGGGGTCAGCTTCAAGAAATAAGAAGAAATTTACGAAAATTGTTTCTCAAATTTTTGTAAATTTTCGACTTAGTTTTCGAAGAAGCTATTTTTGTCACAGCCTCTCTTTTTAAGTTTAGCTATTAGATATTGTTTAGTTTTGGATAAACGAAATCAATTCTTCACCCGACAAACCATAGTTTACAGCAATCAATAGTTTTAAACGTGCTTTTTGACTATTAATACTGTTACAGAAAATAATCCCCATTTTTTCTAGTTCTTTTCCCCCGCCTTCATAATCATAAACAGGCTCTGCGATTCCATTGAAACAACGAGAAACAAGTACTACAGGGATTTTTTGGACAAGAAGCTTTTCCAAAGCAGCTAAGGCTTGTGGAGGGAGATTCCCCGCACCTAAAGCTTCGATTACCAAACCGTCTACTTTCGTATGGGCGATGGCTTCCAATAAGTCCCCTTGCATCCCAGCATATGCTTTAACGATCGGGATAGTCCCATCTACAGCGGAAATGTCCAGTCGCTTTGTTTCTAAAAGTTCCTGCAAGAATAAAATTCGATTCTTAGTTACTAAGCCGATGGGACCCAATGTAGGTGTTCGGAAAGTAGCAACATTTGTGGTATGGGTCTTTGTCACGTAGCGTGCAGAATGGATCTCATCGTTCATGACCACCAAAACCCCCTTATCTAGCGCTTCTTCACAACTTGCGACACGAATCGCACTTTCAAAATTATAAAGGCCGTCACTTCCAAGTTCATTACTTGAACGCATTGCCCCAGTCAAAACAATTGGTAATTTGTCGCCAATCGTTGTATCAAGAAAAAAAGCAGTTTCTTCTAATGTATCTGTACCGTGTGTGATCACCACTCCGGATATACCTGATGCATAAGCGGACAAGATACGTTCTTTTAATACCAACATGTGAGAAGGCATGATGTGTGGTGAGGGAAGATTGAAGATATCTTCAACTAATAATTCTACATGCTTGGGGATTGTGATTTCTGCATCTAATAATGGGTTTGCCACATCAGGACTAACACCGCCCGTGAGCATGTTTTCTTTCATGGCGATCGTTCCGCCGGTGTGTAGTACAAGTATTTTTTTCATTTTACAGACTTCCTTACGAATAATTTTGCATAGCCGTTAAATCTTATTGTATACTATATAAAAGAGTTTTGCTATCAGTGAAGAATAACAATAGCCAGACTTATTATAAAAAAGCTGCCCTTACTTAAACGAAGAAGACTCGACCTTGACCTCTTAATGCACGGAGTATTTGGTTGAGTTTCTTTTATAAAAAAGCAGTCAAGAGAAAACAATTACGAAGGTGGTCGAAAATGATCAGAATCGGATTAACATCGTTTAAAGAACATGACAAATTAACTGGCAAAAAGAATAACACTCTGTATGAATATGCCGGATTTCTACCCTTAGTGGAATTAGATACTGCCTATTATGGAATTCCCCGAAAGTCCTCAGTTGAGAATTGGATAAATGAAGTACCTGAATCATTTCGCTTTGTAGTCAAAGTCTATCAAGGAATCAGCGGTCAAGGAGACTGGAAGCCTTATTATCAGACCGAAGAAGAGATGATTGCGCATTTTTTAGATGTTATGTCGCCGATGGTAGATGCTGGAAAGATGTTTTGCTTTTTAGTCCAATTCCCCTCATCATTCAAATGTACGAAAGAAAATGTCCAGTACTTGCGCAAACTTAGAAAGTGGTTTGAGGGTTATCCTGTTTCTATAGAATTGCGGGATTATTCTTGGTACAGCGATGAATTTCTTGAACGTACAAGAAACTTTATGTCTAAAGCCGCTTTTTCTTTAGCCATCATCGATGAGCCACAGTTGCTGAATACAACGATTCCTTTTGATCCATTTGTCACCAATCCGAACTTTGCTCTTTTTCGATTCCATGGTAGGAATGCGCAAGGATGGCAAGCAAATGATAAAGAGTGGCGTAAAAAAAGAACGTTATATCGTTATTCAGAAAAAGAACTGCAAGAACTAGCACATGAAGTCAAAGTAGTTGATTCTAAGACAAAAGAGGTAGGTGTGATTTTTAATAATAATTCTGGTGGTGATGCGGCTGAAAATGCATTAGCACTGCAAAAAATATTAAATATCAAGCCAGATGGACTCAATCCAACCCAAATGGATCTGTTTTAAGGGCTTATTTTATTCAAGAAAGGGGCGAAGTCTATGATCAAAGCTATTTTTTTTGATATTGACGGAACATTGGTCACCAATCGTTCAAAAGCGTTGGAATCAACAAAACAAGCAATTGAATATGCTCGGAAAAACGGCATTTTATGCGGTGTAGCAACGGGGCGCAGCCCAGTAAAGATCAAAGAAATCATTGATGAATTGGAATTAGATATGTATGTCGTGTATAATGGTCAACTGGTTTTTACTGCAGATCGCACGATTATCGACCACCCTTTTGAACAAAAAGTATTGGAACATATTGTTGAATTTGCAGATGAGAACCATCGACAAATCGTTTTTGGTGCGAGAAATCGGTTAGATGGATCAACGACGATGCTATTAGGACAATCGATTTTTATCAAGCGACTAGTCAGCTTTTTACCGCGTAAATTCCCGGTACGTCTGATGAAAAAAATCCTCCAGGTTTTTAGCCCTCACCGACAAAAGGATCGTTATGAAACGTTAGAGATATTAAAAGAACCAATTTATCAATGTATATTGCTCAGTCCGGAGTCAGAACAGAAAAAGTTAGAACATCGCTTTCCCGAGTGTACGTTTCAGCGTTCAAATACGTATACTGTAGATATCATCCCCAAAGGTGGTTCAAAATTACTAGGCATCCAAGCTTTCGCAAATGCTGTCGGAATTGAAATGGAAGAAATTATGGCATTTGGCGATCATTACAATGATATCGAGATGCTGAAAGGTGTAGGAATTGGAGTGGCCATGGGGAATGCTCAGATCGAAGTAAAACATGCTGCAGACTTTGTGACTCAATCAAATGAAGAAGATGGGATATACGAAGGACTGAAACACTTCGGTCTGATTTATTAGTCAATGAAAGAAGGAAAAAATCAGTATGGAAGCAGAGACACCTTTTCAAAAAGTAGAAACATTCCACAAAACTTTTGATCCAAGAAGACCAGAGATACCCACGGCTTTTACAGAAAATGAAGCTCATACACGTGCTGCGTTCAAAATAGAAGAACTTGTTGAATTTGTTGCAGCTACTTCACCTAATAAAGAACAACTGCATGAAGCTGTTATGCTGCTGCACGAAGCATTAGATAAAGCAGAAGAAAAAATACTTGGTAAAACACAGTGGGGAAGTGATCCGCTGATTGAACAAGTAGATGCACTGACAGATATCCTTTACTTTACTTATGGTTCTTTTTCATTACTAGGAATAGTGCCTGATCGAATATTCGAAATCGTCCATCAGGCAAATATGGGGAAATTATTTCCAGATGGAAAACCTCATTATGACCCTGTAACAAATAAAGTGTTGAAACCTGAAAACTGGCAGATGGAATATGCTCCAGAACCTAAAATCGCGGCAGAAATCCAACGTCAGATTCAAGAAGCGATTGCTAAGAAAAAATCCGCTGATATAGGCATGTGCACAAATGAAAAAGAGTGATCAGAGTTTCACTATTTTTGTTATCTTTATACGATGGAAAAACAAAAGATTTTCGTTTAAGTTAGTGAATGCATGAAAATAGTATGCTATAATCTAGAATAGATGTCTTTTGCACGAGAGACGTATTATTTGGATTTATGCCAAGCAGAACGCCATCTGTTGCATAAAAGATGCATACTGAAAACGGAGGAACCATAAATGGGAAATAATGTTATCATCGGAATCGTCATTGCAATCATTATAGTCGCCATTGTCGTCTTTTTGGTTAGTTACTTGATGAAGAAAAAAAATCAAGATCGATTGGATGCCTTAGAAAAACGCAAGGAAGAATTATTTGACTTGCCAGTGATTGAAGAAGTCGATGATGTTAAAAAAATGCATCTGGTTGGGCAAAGCCAAAATACCTTTCGTGAATGGAGTCAAAAATGGAATGACATATCTACTTCCTCGTTCGCTGAACTAGAAAGTCAAATTTTCGAAGTGGAAAACCTCAATGAAAGTTTTCGGTTCTTAAAAGGAAAAAAAGCAGTTGTTGAAGCAGAAGCTACAATGGACCAAATGGAGAAACAAGTGACGGAAATCCGTGAAGGTCTAAAGGAATTGCGGGAAACGGAAGAACGCAACTCACTAGCTGTTCAGCAGGCACTTGACGTCTATGAAGAACTGAAAGAAAAAGTCAGAGAAGACGAGCATGAATACGGACCAGCTCTTTTTGAATTGCAAAAACAGATCAAAGTGATCGAAAAAGAATTTACGCAGTTTGTGACTTTAAACACTTCTGGAGACCCTGTTGAAGCCCGCGAGGTTTTGGATAAAGCAGAAAAACATACGTATGAAGTGGAAGCTCTGATGAAAAAAATTCCACCGCTGTATGAGGAGCTCCATACCACTTTCCCTGAACAACTTGAAGAAATCAGTGATACTTACGAGAAATTGATGGAAGAACAATATGTATTCCCAGAAGAAGATCTTGCTGAAGATATCGCAAAAGTAAGTCGAAGAATTGAAAATTCATTAGCCAATCTTGAAAAAACAGAAGTTGAAACGGTCGAATTTGAAAACCGTGAAACAGCTGATTTGATTGATTCGTTATATGATATCTTAGAACGGGAAATGGAAGCTCAGAGATATGTAAAAACTAACCAATCAACGATTGCAGAGTATATCAAACATACAACAAAGAATAACCGTCAATTATTGATTGAGCTGGATCACACATCTCAAAGCTATACATTGAACCACAATGAAATTGGCCGTGTACGAGGTTTCCAAACCGAAGTGGAAGAAATGGAACGTCAAAATGAACAGATGATTCCACAGATCCGTCAACACGAAATTCCTTATTCAGAAGTGCGCACGTTCTATAAAACAGTCTTCAAAGTCTTAGAAGATATCGAAAAGCAACAAGTAGAGATCGACGACTCATTACATGAATTGAGAAAAGGCGAAAAAGAAGCGCAAGAAAAGATCGATACATTCGAATTCAAATTGCGCAGTTTGAAACGTTTTGTAGAAAAACAACGTTTGCCTGGCTTGCCGAATGATTACCTAGAATTCTTTTTTGTTGCTACTGACCGTATTGAAGAACTAAGTGTTGTCTTGAATAAAATTCGAGTAAACATGGAAGAGGTCAATCGTTTAGTTGCTCTATGTGAAGAAGATCTAGAATTATTAGATAAGAAGACACATGATTTAGTAGATGCAGCAGCATTAACGGAGCAAATGCTCCAATATGCAAATCGTTATCGTCATACACACGAAGAAGTGAGAGAAGCAATTGATAAAAGCTACTATTTATTCAATAAAGAATATCACTATCAAGAAGCATTAGACGAAATCGGTACAGCATTAGAGCGAGTAGAACCAGGTGCTTTCAAACGCATCGAAGATTTTTATTTTAATCATCCAGACTTAGTATAAAGCAAAAAAGTTAGTAAACCAGCAAGAGCAAGACGGATTATTGTCTTGTTCTTGTCTTTTTTTGTATATTTGAAAATTGAAACAAGTGAAAATTTCACCTGCTCTTGAAAGCACCTTGGACAACCGTTATAATAGAAAAGAATTTCAAAAAAGAGGGGTTTCTTATGATATATTTTGATAACAGTGCAACAACCCCAATCTTTCCGCAAAGCTTAGATGCATATGTAAAAACCAGTCAGCGGATTATTGGGAATCCATCAAGCTTGCATGATTTAGGCAATCAAGCTAACCGGTTGTTGCAGCAAGCAAGAAAGCAGATCGCTGATTTGATCCATGTAGAACCAGAAGAAATCTATTTTACTTCAGGCGGAACAGAAGGAGATAACTGGGTATTAAAAGGAACGATGATCGAAAAAAGAGAATATGGGAATCATATGATCATTTCAGGAGTCGAACATCCGGCCGTCAGCGAGACAGCAGAACAATTAAAAGAATTAGGAATCGAAGTAAGTATCGCCCCAGTGGATAAACGCGGATTTGTACGTGTCGACGAATTGAAAGAATTAATAAGAAAAGAGACAGTATTAGTCTCTGTTATGGCTGTGAATAATGAAGTAGGATCGATTCAGCCCATCCAGGAAATCAGTGATCTTTTGGATGATTTTCCTAAAATTCATTTCCATGTAGATGCTGTTCAGGCGATTGGAAAAGTACCATTCTCGCAATGGTTGACAGAAAGAGTTGATTTTGCAACATTTTCAGCTCACAAATTCCATGGCCCACGGGGAACTGGTTTCATTTATTGGAAAAAGGGTCGTCGTTTAGCACCATTACTGACAGGTGGAGGACAGGAAAGGAATCAGCGAAGTGGGACAGAAAATGTTCCAGGTATTGTGGCTATGGCTAAAGCTTTACGTTTATCATTAGAGATAAAGGAACAAAAACCTGAGCAGACACAACGCTTAAAAGTAGCTCTAATCAATGCGTTGAAGACGTATGAGAAAGTGACGATTTTTTCAGAAGGAACTGACTATGCACCGCATATTTTATGTTTTGCTCTAAAAGGAATTCGCGGCGAAGTTCTCGTCCATGCCTTAGAAGAAAAACAAATATTTGTTTCTACTACTAGTGCCTGCTCCTCACGTAAACATATGGCAAGCAGTACATTGCACGCAATGCATGTACCAAATGATCTGGCTACATCTGCTGTTCGAATCAGCTTAGATGAAAACAATTCGCTTGCAGAAGTCGAGCAATTTATGATTATTTTCAAGCAGCTTTATAAGAAATTTTCTGCAATCAATTAAAAGAGGAGTGTTCTTGTGAAATACAGTGAAATTATGGTCCGTTATGGGGAACTTTCGACAAAAGGAAAGAATCGAAAAAGCTTTATCATGCAACTAGCACAAAATGTCAGACAAGCTTTGAAAGACTTTCCAGAAATCAAAATCCATGCTGATCGGGACCGGATGCATCTTTTATTGAATGGCGCAGACGGGCAGCTAGTTATTCCAAAACTAGCAAAAATATTTGGGATCCAAAATTTTTCTCCAAGTATTCGTGTAGAAAAAGATGTCGAAGTTTTAAAACAAGCTGTTCAAGACATCATGAAAGAAATTTATACTGGGAAAGAAACATTTAAAATTATCGCTAAAAGAAGCGATCACCAATTTGAATTGACAAGTAATGAATTGAATCAAACATTAGGTAATGCTGTTTTTGATATTTTCCCGCATATCCAAGTTCAAATGCGTCAACCAGATATTCCATTACGTGTAGAGATTCGGCGTGATGGCGCTTATCTATCGTATGAAACGATCAAGGGAGCTGGAGGATTGCCCGTAGGAACAAGCGGAAAAGGAATGCTTATGCTTTCTGGGGGGATTGATTCTCCTGTAGCAGGGTACTTTGCCATGAAGCGGGGAGTGGAAATTGAAGCTGTTCATTTTGCTAGTCCGCCGTATACAAGTGAACAAGCACTGCAAAAAGCAAAAGATCTAACAGCCAAACTAGCACCTTATGTGGGAACGATCCATTTTATCGAAGTGCCATTTACCGAGATTCAAGAAGAAATCAAAAAGTCAGTGCCACAAGGATATTGGATGACAATTACTCGTCGAATGATGTTGCGTTTGACCGATGAAATTCGCCGTATTCGTCATGGTTTAGTCATTTTGAATGGTGAATCATTAGGTCAAGTGGCTTCGCAAACTTTGCAAAGTATGGTAGCTATCAATGAAGTAACGAATACGCCAATCATTCGGCCTGTAGCGACAATGGATAAACTTGAAATCATTGAAGTAGCAGAACAGATCGATACATTTAATCTTTCTATCCAGCCTTTTGAAGATTGCTGTACGATTTTTGCTCCTCCACAGCCAAAAACACGCCCTCAACTGGAAAAGGTCCATCAATATGAAGAGCGTTTAGCAATAGATGAAATGATCCAACGAGCACTAGCTGGCTTGAAGATGGAAGAGATACAAGCAGAATCGTCTAATGAAAAAACTGAAGAATTTTCAGAATTGCTATAAGAGGTTATGAAAATAGTGTTTTGACCAGAGTATTAGAGAAACAAAACGAAAAAATAGCTCCATGTATTTTACCGTTTTTGAACTAATGTCGAAGATTAGCTGATTGAATACCATTTATCAAGAAGTTATGGAAAAGCCGGTTCTTTTTTACTAACTGAAAAATAAAATTTTATTTAGAGATCAAGCTACAGTTGATAAATGATATAAAAAAGAGAATTTCCCATGAAATAGCGAGGTTGTGACAGAAGTGGGCAGCTTCAAGAAATAAGAAGGAATTTACGAAAATTGCTTTTCAAATTTTTGTGAAATTTCGGCTTATTTTTCGAAGAAGTTACTTCTGGAACACCGTGTATCAGAGGTTGTGAAAAAGCTGCCCTGCATCAAGTAATAAGAACAGCCAAACAAAAATAGTTCCTCATATTTTACGTTTGGTTGAGCTTATTACCGCAGATGCAAGCTTTTGAACACCGTTTTATTTGTCTCACACCCTTTTCCTTCCTACTTGTAACCTTGCTCCCGGGTTAGAAACATGTTACACTAAATATGTGAAATTATTAACAAGGAGCGTCGTTATGCGAGAAAAAACAGATACACTGCCAAAAGCAACTGCGAAAAGATTACCTTTATATTTACGCTACTTGAAGATGCTGGATGACTCAGGCATAAGTAGAATCAAATCAAATGAGTTTAGCGAAATCACCCAAATTCCTTCTGCAACGATCCGCAGAGACTTCTCGCAATTAGGCGAGCTAGGCAGAAGCGGATATGGCTATGATGTCCCTTTCCTTATCGATGTATTCAATAATATCCTTAATACTAAAGAAGAAAAACGAATCGCATTAGTAGGATATGGAAATCTTGGCAAAGCATTGAAACACAACAATTTTAGAAGAAATGAAAATCTAAATATCGTGTGCGTCTTTGATAATGATCCAGCACTGATCAATCGAGTAATTGATGGAGAAATGATCTATCCGATTGATCGTTTCGCGGAGATAGCCAAAGCAAAAAATGTGACAGTAGCAATCTCTACGGTACCAAGTAAATATTCACAATCTGCTATTGATGAAATTGTCAAAGGAAATGTAACCGCTATACTTAATTTTGCGCCTGACAGAGTAACTGTCCCAGCTTATGTCAATGTTCAATACATTGATTTGACAACCGAGTTGCAGACGCTTATTTACTTTGATGAGAATTACTCAGAAGTTTTTTCTTAGGAAAATTTGAGTAGGCTTATTGATCTTGCGAGAACTCGTCGTAATTCTTTCAAAAATTTTTTAGTACTAAATGAAGTGGTTTTTTCACGACCACTTGTTGACTAAAAAAAAAAACCATTGTAGAATGAAGCATAACGCTGAACAAGAGGAGTAACTGGCACATTCATTCTTAGAGAGAGAACTATCTGCTGAAAGGTTCTCAATGACAACCAGTGAAGGTAGCTTGGGAGTTTCTGTCTTGAATGGAGTAGAGATAGACGAGTCGTGATCGTTAACTCACTTGAGAGGCAATAATGATTGATTATTGCAATTTAGGTGGTACCGCGTAAATCATACGTCCTAGAATACGAAAGTATTTTAGGACGTTTTTTAGTTTAAAGGAGGAAAACAGCATGACGGAAGAAAATAACCTATCAACAAAATATAATCCGCAAGAAGTTGAAGCTGGACGTTATCAGCATTGGTTAGAACAAGATTTGTTTAAACCGAGCGGAAATAAAAAAGCAAAACCTTATTCAATCGTGATCCCGCCCCCAAATGTTACTGGAAAACTTCATTTAGGGCATGCTTGGGATACGACCTTGCAAGATATGCTGATTCGTCAAAAGAGAATGCAAGGATATGATACTTTATGGCTGCCTGGTATGGACCATGCAGGAATCGCGACACAAGCAAAAGTAGAAGCGAAGCTTAGAGAGCAAGGGATTTCTCGTTATGATCTAGGTCGTGAAAAGTTCATCGATCAAGTGTGGGAATGGAAAGAAGAGTATGCGAGCCATATCCGCGAACAGTGGGCTAAAATGGGCTTATCTTTAGATTACAGTAGGGAACGTTTTACATTAGATGATGGATTATCTGAAGCAGTACGTAAAGTTTTTGTTACCTTATACGAAAAAGGTTTGATTTATCGTGGTGAATATATCATCAACTGGGATCCTCAAGCACGAACAGCTCTATCTGATATCGAAGTTATTCATAAAGATATCGAAGGCGCCTTTTATCATATGAGCTATGAACTAGCAGATGGATCAGGCGTAGTAGAAATTGCGACAACCCGTCCAGAAACGATGTTGGGAGATACGGCGATTGCTGTTCATCCAGAAGACGAGCGTTATCAAGCGCTCATCGGCAAAAAAGTGATTCTACCTTTAGTCAATAAAGAAATCCCAATCATTGCAGATGAATATGTAGATATGGAATTCGGGACAGGTGTAGTAAAAATCACTCCAGCACATGATCCAAACGACTTTGAGGTAGGTAATCGTCATGATCTTCCACGCGTAAATGTTATGGATGATGATGGTACGATGAATGAACTAGCAGGAAAATATGCTGGAATGGATCGTTTTGCTGCTCGTAAAGCAATCGTGCAAGATCTGAAAGAAATCGGTCGATTGATTAAAATCGATACGATGATCCACAGTGTGGGTCATTCCGAGCGGACAGGTGTCGTTGTTGAACCTCGGCTGTCTACTCAATGGTTTGTAAAAATGGCGCCGTTAGCGAAAAAAGCCATTGATAACCAAGAAACAGATCAAGCAGTGGAATTCTTCCCTCCAAGATTCAATCAAACGTTTTTACGTTGGATGGAAAATGTCCATGATTGGGTAATCTCACGACAATTATGGTGGGGACATCAAATTCCTGCATGGTATCACAAAGAAACAGGTGAAATGTATGTAGGGATGGAAGCACCAGCGGATAGTGAAAACTGGGTACAAGATCCTGATGTTTTAGACACTTGGTTTAGTTCAGCTTTGTGGCCTTTCTCAACAATGGGCTGGCCAGATACGGAAAGCGAAGATTATAAGCGATACTTCCCTACTAGCACTTTAGTAACCGGTTATGACATCATTTTCTTCTGGGTAAGCAGAATGATTTTCCAAAGCTTGGAATTTACTGGCGAACGTCCATTTGAGAATGTCTTGATTCATGGATTGATCCGTGACGAACAAGGGCGGAAGATGAGTAAATCATTAGGTAATGGAATCGATCCGATGGAAGTAATCGAAAAGTATGGAGCAGATGCTCTCCGCTGGTTCTTATCGAATGGTTCTGCACCAGGACAAGATGTCCGCTTCAGCTATGAAAAAATGGATGCTTCTTGGAACTTTATCAACAAAATCTGGAATGCTTCACGTTTCGTTATCATGAATATCGAAGGAATGACCGTAGAAGAGATCGATTTATCTGGAGAAAAATCAGTGGCTGACCGGTGGATCCTTACTCGTTTGAATGAAACGATCGAACGAGTAACTGAGCTATTTGATCGTTTTGAATTTGGTGAAGCAGGTCGACAACTGTATAACTTTATCTGGGATGATTTTTGTGACTGGTACATCGAAATGAGTAAAGAAGTACTTTATGGAGATGATGCTGTTTCAAAACAAACCACCCGTAGCATCTTAGTTCATACACTTGATCAGATCCTACGTTTATTGCATCCAATCATGCCATTCGTTACAGAAGAAATATGGGAACATATTCCTCATCAGGGAAATTCTCTAGTAGTGGCAGAATATCCTGTTGTACGTCCAGAGTTTGATGATGAAACAGCTTCTAAAGGGATGGAAGTATTGAAAGAATTGATTCGAGCCGTTCGAAATATTCGTTCAGAAGTGAATACACCATTGTCTAAACCAATTACGTTGCTAATTAAAACAAACGATGCTAAAATCGATCAATTTTTAGTTGAAAATACAAGCTATATCGAACGCTTCTGTAATCCCGAAGAGTTGACGATATCAAGTGAGATCACTGCACCAGATCTAGCGATGTCAGCTGTTCTGACAGGTGCAGAAATCTTCTTGCCGTTAGCAGGATTGATCAATATCGAAGAGGAAATCAAACGATTAGAAAAAGAACTGGAAAAGTGGACAAGCGAAGTAAAACGTGTCCAAGGAAAACTTTCTAATGAACGTTTTGTTTCTAACGCGCCGGAAGAAGTAGTAGAGGCAGAGCGTGCAAAAGAAAAAGATTATTTAGAGAAGCAAACGGCTGTCAAAGAACGAATCGAAAGTTTGCGTACTATTCAATAAGAATAGAAAAAGAGAGTGTGAAATCAGCTAGCTATTACTAAAAGCTAGCTGATTGAACATCGTTACAGGAAAGAGTTTGAGCCTCACTCTTAGCTTCGATTCATAAGGAGATGTGACATAAATTTTGTCACATCTCTTTTTTAGTCTACTCTTATTATGTAGGAGAAGGAGGGAGATGGATCATGTATCAAGAGTCAATAAAGTAGTTGATAAAATCGTTCCTCTCTCTGTTTCTTTTCTCTTTGTCATACTTTTATTTTTCTTATGTGTTCTATTTGTTATAATAAAAGAGAAATGGGGGAATTGTTGATGACGATTGAAGAAGCAATAGAATGGATCCATAGTCGATTACCATTTGGTTCACGTCCTGGCCTTGACCGAGTCGAAGCTTTATTAGAAGTGGTAGGGCATCCAGAGAGAAAAGTAAAAACGATCCATATCGCTGGAACAAACGGAAAAGGTTCTACTGTAGCTTATTTGAGAAGCCTATTAGAAGAGGCTGGGCTGACAGTAGGTACATTTACTTCACCTTATATCGAAACGTTCAATGAACGGATCGCAATCAATGGCAAAAGCATCCCAGACAATGATTTGATCCAGCTTGTAAAAAAATATCAGCCACTGATCAAACAACTTGATCAATTTGAAGCAGTAGCTGGTATTACTGAATTCGAGACATTAACAGCAATGGCATTTGATTATTTTTTGATGAAGAAAGTGGACGTAGCGATTATCGAAGTTGGCTTAGGCGGCTTATTGGATTCTACCAATGTAGCTGTACCAATGCTGACGGGAATAACAACGATTGGACTTGATCATACCGAAATACTTGGAGATACAATTGAAGAAATCGCTGCACAAAAAGCTGGAATCATCAAACAAGGCGTTCCAGTAGTAACAGGAAATATTGCCCCAGAAGCTTTTACTGTCATCCAACAAACAGCTAAAGCAAAAAATGCACCGCTTTATGTATACGGGGAAAATTATAAAATAAACTATCTGCATCCTGATGAGATGTGGGGAGAAGTATTTGAATTTTTTAATGAAATAGGAAAGATCCCTCAATTAACCACTCCGCTTTTAGGGCAACATCAAGCTGAAAATGCAGGAGTAGCCATCGAATTGTATTTTGTTTACTGTCAATTGGAAAAGCTGCCTTTCCGAGAAAAAGATGTTTTGAAGGGATTGAAGAAATCTCGATGGCCAGGAAGAATGGAGCGTTTGAGTAACGAGCCATTAGTTGTTTTAGATGGTGCCCATAATACGCATGCAATGAACCGGCTTGTTGAGAATTTGAAAAAAGAATTCAAAGGATATCAAATCAACATTTTGTTTTCCGCCTTACGAACTAAAAATGTTAGAGAAATGCTAGAACGATTGCAGCAAGTACCAAATGTCCATATTTATTTGACGACCTTTGAACATCCAAAAGCCATCGAATTAAGTGAAGTATCAGATTTAGCAAGTGAGAGAGTATCAATCGTTTCATTGTGGCAATTCGGATTAGCAGATATATTGGAAAAGATGACAAATGAAGACGTATTAGTTGTGACCGGTTCACTTTATTTCATTTCAGAAGTTCGCCATTTATTAATACAATTAGGAGGAGATCATGAAGTATAATGCAGTGATTTTTGACATGGATGGTTTGCTGTTCGACACAGAGTTAGTGTATTACGAAGCCACACAAGTAGTAGCAGACAAGATGGGTTTTCCTTATGATAAAGACCTGTATTTAAAATTCTTAGGTGTTTCAGATGAAGAAGTATGGGCGAATTATCATATGATTTTCTCGGAATTTGGCAAAACAAGTGTACAAAGATTCATAGATGATTCATACCAGGAAACGCTTGAACGTTTTTCGCAAGGAGCGGTACAAATGAAGCCCGGTGTGTTGGAACTCCTCTCTTTTTTAGAAGAACATCAGATTCCCAAAGTTGTCGCTTCCAGTAACCAACGAGCAGTCATTGAACTTTTATTGAAGAAGAACAATCTGTTTGAACGATTTGAGACGATTGTTTCTGCAGAAAATGTTCAACGAGCAAAACCAGACCCAGAAATTTTCTTGTTAGCTAATCAGAAGCTAGGTACAGCGAAGAAAGAAACATTGATTTTAGAAGATTCACAAAATGGTATTTTAGCAGCTTCTGCGGCTGAGATCCCGGTAGTCATGGTACCAGATCTGCTTCCACCATCCCAAGAATTGATCAAAAAAACAGCTGGGGTTGTTTCTTCGTTACATGAAATCCCTGCATTGTTAAAATAAAAATCCATCTCTTTTCGTATCTTATTTTAGATAAGATAGAAAGGAGATGTTTTTTTGGGAAAACGATTGATCAAAGAAGTACCTACTAGCTCTTTACCAAGGGAACGTATGGAAATTTATGGCGCTGAAGCTTTATCGGATCAGGAGCTTTTGGCAATCTTACTGCGTACCGGTCAACACCCTTATAGTGTGATGTCGATTGCTGGAAATCTGTTAAAAACGTTTGGAGGACTGGCCTCTTTACGACAGGCTACTTTGCATGAGTTAGAAGAGATTCGAGGGATAGGACGCGTGAAAGCAATCGAAATCAAAGCCTTGATCGAATTAGGTCGACGAATTCAGACGGATCATGAAAGAGCGGCTCCGCCGGTTCGTACCAGCTACGAATTGGCCCAGCAATTGATTCTGGAAATGAAAGATCACAAACAAGAACATTTGGTTTGTATTTATTTGGACACGAAGAATCAAGTGATCTTAAAAAAAACAGTGTTCATCGGTTCGCTGAATCAGTCAGTCGCTCATCCTAGAGAAATTTTCCATTATGCTGTACGTTATTGTGCAGCAAGGATCGTTTTAGCGCATAATCATCCTTCTGGTAATGTTATTCCATCGCAGCAGGATATGAATTTTACCAAAAGGATACAAAAGTGTGGAGAAATGATGGGGATCACTGTATTGGACCACTTGATCATCGGACGCAAACGATATTTTAGTTTGAGAGAAGAAGGAATGATGGAAGAGAAGTAAGTTGCTTTCTTGCAAAAAAAATGAAGCAAGTGTACAATTATATTGTAATTTTGTTTGGGAATAGAAGTTGAAACATCTGTTGCACCTCTATCGTACACGAGCAATGTTACAATTTAAATTAGTGCTTTTGGCACGAGGAGGATATTATTATGGAAAACGGAACAGTAAAATGGTTCAACGCTGAAAAAGGATTTGGATTTATCTCACGTGAAGATGGAAGCGACGTATTCGTTCACTTCTCAGCTATCCAAGGTGACGGATTCAAAACATTAGAAGAAGGTCAAGCAGTGACTTTCGACGTTGAAGAATCAGACCGTGGCCCACAAGCTGCAAACGTTGTAAAAGCTTAATTTTATCTGTAAATCAAATTGATGGTAGACATCAATTTTTACGAGAGAACAAAGCGAGTAACAAAAATACCTGCCACAAGAGACAATTTCTCTTGTGGCAGGTATTTTTTTGTATGAAAAAGTAAATAAATTTAAGAGGCTATGAAAGAGCCACCTTGTATCAAGGAATAAGAACAAACAAAAATGGCTTCTCATGTTTTTCATTTGTTTTCTCTCATATTCAGGACAAGGTGCTGATTTCATAACCTCTTATTTATTCTTCATCTGGTGTCATTACCATTGGCAAAATCATTGGATGTCTTTCTGTACGTTCGAATAAGAAAGGCTGAAGCGCGCCAGTCATCGCTTCTTTCAATTTATATTCTGAACAGTCAGGTCCATTCAAACATTCTCTTAAAGCGTGGAATAAGATTCGCTGAGCTTCATTGATCATTTCTCCTGATTCTCGCATGTAGACAAATCCACGAGAGAGAATATCTGGACCAGCCAAGATTTCTTTTTTCTTGATATCCACTGTCGCGACAGCTAATACAAGACCTTCTTCTGAAAGCAGGTGACGGTCACGTAAAACGACATTACCAATATCACCGATCCCGCTACCATCGATATACACATCTCCAGCCACAAAATGCCCAGCAGGACGCGCAGAATCGCTAGTTAACGCTAAAACATCGCCATTTTCCATGATGAAGCAGTTTTCTGCAGGAACACCTACATCTTGTGCTAGAGAAGCATGTACTTTCAACATGCGGAATTCTCCGTGGACAGGAATAAAATATTTTGGCTTCATCAAACGAAGCATTAATTTTTGTTCTTCTTGTCCACCGTGACCGGAAGTATGGATGTTATTGATTTTTCCGTGAATCACTTCTGCACCAGCTTCAGACAGCAAATTGATCAAATGATTGACACTTGTTGTATTACCAGGAATAGGTGAACTTGAAAAGATCACTGTATCGTCTGGCTGGATTTGGATTTGACGGTGAGTACCATTCGCGATGCGGCTCAACGCGGCCATCGCTTCTCCTTGAGAACCTGTACATAGGATCATCGTTTCATTGGCAGGCAAGCGATTGATTTCGTGTGCATCTACAAATGTGCCGTCTGGAACTTTGATATATCCTAAACGTTGACCGTTGACGATGGCATTTTCCATGCTTCGTCCGAAAACAGCGATTTTACGACCAGTTGCCACAGCGGCATCTGCTGCTTGCTGCAAACGGAAGATGTTAGAAGCAAAGCTGGCAAAAATGATACGTCCTTCGATTTTTGAAAAGATCTTCAAAATAGAATGCCCAATCGTTTTTTCTGATTTAGTAAATGTTGGAATCTCAGCATTTGTACTATCAGATAAAAGGCACAAGACTCCTTCTTCCCCGATACGAGCCATTTTATGCAAGTTTGCTGGTTCGCCAACAGGAGTGAAATCGAATTTGAAGTCTCCGGTCGCTACGATATTTCCAGAAGGTGTTTTCACCACGATCCCTAATGCATCTGGGATACTATGGGTCGTTCTGAAAAAGCTGACAGAAGTCTTTCTAAAACGGATGATCGTATCTTCATTGATCTCATGGAGCTCTGCATCTCGAAGCAAGCCATGCTCATCTAATTTGTTTGTGATCAACGCTAATGCGAGAGGACCAGCATAGATAGGAATATTTGCTTGTTTCAGCAAGTAGGGTATTCCGCCGATGTGGTCTTCGTGCCCGTGAGTAATCACCAAGGCTTTTACTTTGTGTAAGTTTTGTATGATGTAGCTGTAGTCGGGAATGACATAGTCAATTCCAAGTAAATCGTCTTCCGGGAATTTGATCCCGGCATCAATCAAAATGATTTCATCTTGGAATTGTACCCCATACGTATTTTTCCCGATTTCACCTAATCCACCAATAGCAAAGACGCCTGTCTCGTTATTTTTGATGGAAAGTTTCATATTAAAACTCCACTAATGAGAAATCAGCATTTTCTTTTTCGTACTCTAGATGACTTCCTTCTAGAAGTTGAACGAATTCAATATTGTATGGGGTATTTTCTTCCACACGTTGGCGAGCGTCTACATCGCTTTTTGCCTCAATGTAAAGAGATTTTGTTTCTTCCCGTTTAGGGTTGCGTACTTTTGTTTCTTGATAATAAACTTTATAGATCATTGTTTTGTCTCCTTTATCTGCGTAAAGCAGTGATTTAGCTAGTTGATTTTTTTAGACAACACAAAACGAGGGGACAAGCCACCTGGTTTTTCATATACTTTGACTAGAATACTGGATTCGAGTCAAAGAGACAAGCCTCGTTTTTGCTTATCTGTTCGGATATTTTTTCAACCGTACCTTCTGTATAAAATATATACAACAATTAATTGTTATTCTAGCATAAAACAGCAAATAAGTATAGAAATCAACTAGATTGAAAGAAAAAATCAATGTTTATCATCCCGCTATAATCATAATGACTTTTTTATGAGAGAAGTGTTCTATTAATAGGCTCGTTGTGCTATCATTTTTAGTAATGAAAATGTAACAAAAGATTAAAAGGAGATGAGAAAGTGAAACTAATGTGGCATTATACCATGCGTTATAAGAAATTCTTGTTTTTCAATTTCATATGCGTATTTGGTTTTATTTTGATTGAATTAGGACTTCCTACGATTTTAGCACGTATGATCGATGTAGGAATCCGCAATGATGATTTTGATTATGTGAAGCAACAAGGGATATTTATGATCGTTATTACTGTAATCGGTATTATTTTGAATATCTTGTTAGGTTATTTTGGTTCGAGGATTACGACTAATATCGTAGCAGATATTCGAGATGATTTGTTCGAAAAGATCCAAAGTTATTCGCATCAGGAATACGAAAATCTAGGCGTATCTTCATTGATCACTCGTACAACAAACGATGCTTATCAGATCATGTTGTTCCTGCAAAATATTTTACGTATCGGTTTTATGGCACCAATGATGTTCATTGTCAGTTTGTACATGGTCATGCGTACAAGTGTGACACTCAGTTTGTATGTAGTAGGTGCATTACCTTTACTATTATTGGCAGTCGTAGCGATTGCTAAGGTGTCTGAACCGTTATCTAAAAAGCAACAAAAAAACTTAGATAAAATCAACAGTATCTTGCGGGAAAATCTTTCAGGATTGCGTGTGATTCGTGCATTCGTCAATGAAAAGTTTGAAGAAAAACGTTTTGCTGTAGTCAATGAGAATTATGCTTCTAGTTCAAAAAGCTTATTCCGTTTGATGGCTGTTGCACAACCGGGTTTTTATTTCTTATTTAATATCGTAATGGTATTGATCATCTGGAGCGGGGCAGTGCAAATCGATGCAGGCGAGCTTCGTGTAGGAGATTTGATTGCGTTTATCGAGTATATATTCCATGCCTTGTTCTCATTCATGTTATTTGCCAGTGTGTTCATGATGTATCCAAGAGCAGCTGTTTCAGCTGGACGTATCCAAGAAGCCCTAGATGCCAAACCTTCGATTGTAGAAGATCCAAAGGGTATATCTGATACAAAAACTAAAGGGTATATCGAATTTCAAAATGTAACATTTGCTTATCCAGGCCATTCGCAAGAACCAGTGATTCGAAATGTCAGTTTTACAGCCTCTCCAGGAGAAACCGTTGCTTTTATTGGAAGTACCGGTAGCGGAAAATCTACGTTGATCCAATTGATTCCTCGCTTTTATGATGTGAGTGAAGGAAAGATCTTGATCGATGGAGTAGACGTGAGAGATTATCGGCTAAGCAAGTTGCGAGATAAGATTGGGTTTATTCCGCAAAAAGCGTTGCTATTTACTGGAACGATTGCAGATAATTTGCGATACGGGAAAGAAGATGCTACGCAAGAAGAAATGGAACGTGCAGCTGAGATTGCTCAAGCTTCAGAATTCATTTCTCGAAAACCAGATGGATTTAATGAACATTTATCAGAAGGTGGTTCCAATTTTTCAGGTGGGCAAAAACAACGATTGGCAATAGCCAGAGCCATCATACGCCGTCCGGAAATCTATATTTTTGATGACAGCTTTTCTGCATTAGATTATCAAACGGATGCGAAGTTACGTGCTCGTCTGAAAAAAGAAACAACAGAATCTACTGTATTGATCGTAGCACAACGTGTGGGAACGATCATGCATGCAGATAAGATCATCGTATTAAATGAAGGAGAAGTCGTCGGTATGGGGACGCATCGGGAGTTGTTGGAAAAATGCCCGATTTATTATGATATTGCCGCTTCTCAATTATCAAAGGAGGAATTAGCATGAAAAAAACCTTTTCTTCCTTAAAACGTTTAGCTCGATATATCAGACCGTATCGTAGGACTTTTCTTTTAGTGATCCTATTTACAGTTCTGACAGTGGCTTTCAACGTGGCTTTGCCATATGTTACAGGACTTCCTACTACAGAAATCAGCCGTAATATTGCCAATGGCGAATCAATCAATTTTTCTTATATATTCAAATGTCTCATTTGGATCACAGTTGTTGGAATAGGGTATTGTATTTCGCAATTACTTTCTGGTGTTTTGATGACAAATGTCGTTCAAAGTGCCATGCATGATTTGAGAAGAGACATAGAAGAAAAAATCAATCGTCTTCCGGTTTCATATTTCGATAAAAACCAGCAAGGAAATATTTTGTCTCGTGTGACGAATGATGTAGATGCAGTCAGCGGTGCTTTACAACAAGCTTTTATTGGTATCGTAAATGCGATATTGGGAATTACGTTGGCTGCAGCAATGATGTTTTATATCCAGCCGATGATGGCGTTGATCTCTATGATCATGATTCCAACATCGATCTGGATCTCAAAACGAGTAATCAATGCTTCGCAGAAATATTTTCAAAGCATGCAGAATTCTCTTGGTGAGCTAAACGGCTACGTCCAAGAAAATATGACAGGTTTTAGTGTATTGAAAGTATATGGACGCGAAAAAGAAACATTGGAAGGATTCAAAAAAGTTAATCACAGCTTGAAATACTTTGGGTTTCGTGCAGCATTCATTTCTGGCTTGATGATGCCTCTAGTTCAATTAACTGCCTATGCTACTTATATTGGTATGGCTGTTCTAGGAAGCTTTTATGTTATTACTGGGGCGATCGTTGTCGGTCAACTACAAGCATTCATCCAATATATTTGGCAAATCAGTCAGCCAATGGGGAACGTGACACAATTATCTTCAGTTTTGCAAAGTGCATCAGCGGCAACGAAACGTGTATTCGAGATTTTAGATGAGCCAGAAGAAAAAGAAAACAAAGTAGATGCTTCACTGCCAGAAACGATTTTAGGAGATGTGACATTCGATCATGTCGATTTTGCATATGATCCGAAGAAACCATTAATCCAAGATTTGAATTTTGAAGTGAAAGCTGGTCAAACCGTAGCTGTGGTCGGTCCGACCGGTGCCGGCAAGACGACATTGATCAATCTATTGATGCGTTTTTATGACGTAGACAAAGGAGCAATAAGGATTGATGGAATCGACACCAAATCAATGAGTCGCAGTGATGTGCGTTCACTATTTGGTATGGTCTTGCAAGATGCATGGCTTTATCAAGGAACGATTGCAGATAATATCCGCTTCGGAAAGCTTGATGCGACAGATTATGAAGTAGTTGATGCTGCGAAAACAGCAAACGTAGATCATTTTATCCGAACAATGCCAGATGGATATGATATGGCCATCAATTCTGAGGGAGACAATGTGTCTTTAGGACAAAAACAGTTGCTGACGATTGCCCGAGCAGTGGTCTCCGATCCTAAAATCTTGATTTTAGATGAAGCAACAAGTTCAGTAGACACCCGTTTAGAAGCGTTGATTCAAAAAGCAATGGATCGCGTGATGGAGGGACGGACAAGTTTCGTCATCGCTCACCGTTTATCGACAATCCGTGATGCAGATCTGATTCTAGTGATGGATCAAGGTCAGATCATTGAAAAAGGAACGCATGAGAGTTTATTGGCACAAGGTGGATTTTATGAAAAACTGTATAACAGCCAATTTGCTGAGGAAGCAGAATAAGTCATATAAGAATAAAACAGTTTAAAACTTATTTTTTGTTCTCTATTCTTGATAATGGTAAAGTAAAGTTATCAAGAAAAGTGAGGACACGGAGATGGAACAGTTTTTAAATGAAAAAATTACTGAAGCCAAAAGAGAAGTTGATCGTTTAACGCACGTCTGTCAGACGAAGCCTTTTGATTCAGCTGATTTTTTTGAAAATGAGTTTCAAATCGAACGCTTGGCAGCACAAATAGAAGTGTACGAATTAATTTTAAAAAAAGTAATAGAAGAAAATATAGATGTACAATAAAAACAGGTAAAACGTCAGTTACCAGATACTGTAAATAGACATCTGGCCTGAGCAGGTTTTACCTGTTTTTTTCTTATGAAATAAATATATGCTATGATATCTTTATTCAATAGGATTAGTTTCTACAAAAAATGAAAGGAGAAAAATAAATATGGAACGGTTTATAGCATCAAATGCCACAGTGATTGGTGACGTGACATTGTCAGAAGATGTGACGATCTGGTATCAAGCTGTTTTACGCGGGGACAGTAATTGGATAAAAGTAGGACAAAGAACGAATATCCAAGATGGTACAATCATCCATGTCGATCATGATGTACCTGTAGATATTGCGGAGAATGTGACGGTAGGACATCAGTGCATGCTACATGGCTGTACAATCGAAAAAGGGGCGCTGATCGGGATGGGGACCACGATATTGAATCATGCGGTTATTGGTGAGAATAGTTTGATTGGTGCTGGATCATTAGTAACAGAAGGAAAAGTTATTCCTCCTAATGTCTTGGCTTTTGGTCGCCCAGCTAAAGTGATCCGTCCTTTGACAAAAGAAGAAATACAAAAAAACAAAGAAAACATCCAGCATTATGTCGAGATAGGTCGGATGCATGCGCAAGGAAAATTCAAGGAGCAAAGATAGGCAGTAGCATCCATAAAATAAAAAAGGATGGTCAGTTTGAGTTGACCATCCTTTTTTATTTGGTTTAGATAAGAGAGCTTAAAAAAGCTTCCTTTGAAACAGATTAATTTAATGAAGAACTGTTTTCCATGACTTCATCGATCAATCCATATGCTTTTGCTTGTTCAGCTGTCATATAGTTGTCACGATCTGTATCTTTTTCAATCACTTCAAGCGGTTGTCCAGTGCGTTCAGCTAAAATTTTGTTTAAGCGTTCGCGTGTTTGCAAAATATGGCGTGCCGCAATTTCGATTTCAGTTGCTTGCCCTTGAGCGCCGCCAAGAGGTTGATGGATCATGATCTCAGCATTTGGTAAAGCAAATCGTTTACCTTTTGTACCAGCTGTCAGCAAGAAGCTTCCCATTGAAGCAGCCATACCCATAACAATTGTTTGGACATCTGCTTTGACAAAGTTCATTGTGTCGTAAATAGCCATACCTGCTGTAACTGAACCACCAGGAGAATTGATATAAAGATAGATATCTTTTTCAGAATCTTGAGCGTCTAAGAAAAGCAATTGGGCGATGATCGAATTAGCAAGATCATCTGTTACTTGGCCGCTTAACATGATGATACGGTCTTTCAATAAACGTGAGTAGATATCGTAAGCTCTTTCACCTCGTGAAGATTGTTCAATGACTGTAGGAATTAAATTCATAATAGAGTTCCTCCTTGATTTCGTTTAGAAATAGTGTACCATAATTTAGTTTCTAATACCTAAAATGTAGTATACATTTTTGGTCAAAAAAGGTCAAATAAAAAACTTAGGCAAATTAGTCGCATAAACCCGCTTTATGGTATGATAAGCAGAGAAACAAAACAAGGAGGAACAACAGATTGATAGTTGGTATTACTGGTCTTATCGGAGTGCTGACAGGTGCTGTAGTTGTCTATATCGGCATGATACTGCAAATGCGTCACTTGGAAAATAAAGAACAGCGTAGACGTGAATTGGAATTGAAAGTCAAAGAAATCGAGACGCTGAATCAATTAAATAAAAAGATCAACGAGATCTTGCAGAAACGGACAACGCTGATGGAAGAATATGTCAGCTTTGATGCATTTGATGATTGTTATATCACGATTGACGATTTTGCGTATCTCCAATCATTTTCAGCGCAGAATAGTTTTTATCTGCCAAATTATATTTTAGACGAGCTATTTAAGAATATCTCCCATCGAAAAGTGATTTTATCTCCAGATGAAACAATGAAGATTGGTGGATATGCTTATAAAGGCGGACGCGTGATTTTAGAGAATTTTACGGATAGTCTGACTGAAATGATCAATGAAAAAAAAGCTCAGTTGAAGACTATGACGCGCCAGCCGATTGGTTTCTTCTCGAAAGATGATGTTTGGAGCTGATATTTTGAAGCATTGCCGTTGCACATGAGAGCGTGGTAATGCTTTCTTTTTTTCTTAATGATACAATAGAACTGAACGGAGTGAAGAAAGATGTTACAAATCTATGCCCATCGCGGAAGCAGTGGCACCCACCCAGAAAATACGCTTCCTGCATTTGCAGAAGCTGTACGAGTAGGTGCAGATGGTATCGAACTAGATGTCCATCTAAGCAAAGATGGTTATTTGATCGTTATGCACGACGAAGAAGTGGACCGGACGACTAACGGTAAAGGGCTGATTCGAGAAAAAACATTGGAAGAACTCAAAAAATTGAATGCAGGAGGAAAATTCAGCAAAGAATTTCCAGCAGCTAAAGTTCCTGAATTGAGAGAAGTGTTAGGACTGCTTCTCCAAAAAAATTACCGAGGGATGCTAATGATTGAAATTAAAACTGATCAGTATGAATATCCCGGTATCGAAGAAAAATTAGCCGAAACATTAAAAAGTAGAGATTGGCCTTTTCAACATGCATATTGCAGCTTTCATTTGGATTCTTTGGAAAAAATCGCGTTACTGGAACCGGAGATACAGCTGGACTTATTGATGAGTACTTCTGATAAAAAGATCCAGCTAGCAGCAGAAACCCCTTATATAGAAGGAGTACATCCAAAAAATACTTGGTTGTTCGAACATCCAGTCCAGGCAGCTGATTTTCCAAAAGCAATTCGTGCATGGACGATTAACGATGAAGAAGAAATGGCCAAATGTCAAGAACTCAAAATAGATGGAATAATAACTGATTTTCCGGAGAAAGCTCTTCGGTGGAAACAATCAACGAAAAGTAGGTAAAATATGGAAAAAGTATTAGTGATCGTCGGTCCGACAGCAGTCGGTAAAACAGCGCTAAGTGTGGAACTCGCACAACTATTTGGAGGAGAGATCATCAGTGGTGATTCACTGCAAATCTATAAAAATCTGGATATCGGTACAGCAAAAATCAAAGAAGAAGAGATGAATGATGTTCCGCATCATTTGATTGATGTGATTGAACCTACTCAACGTTACTCAGCCGCTGATTTTCAGCATTCAGGTCGACAATTGATTACTGAAATTGCGAACCGAGGGCACCTACCTATCATAGCTGGTGGTACGGGTCTGTATATCCAATCCCTTCTATATGATTATCAGTTAGGAGCGACAGAAGAAGCGAATCCTGAGATTAGAAAAAAATACGAAACGTTAGCTGAAACAATTGGTTCCCAAGCATTATGGAATCAGTTGAAAGAAAAAGACCCGACAGCTGCTGAGAAAATCCACTGGAACAATCAACGCAAAGTGATAAGAGCTCTGGAAGTTTTAGAGACGACAGGACATAGTATCACGGCACCTAAAGAAGAGCCAAAGCAATTGTATGATTACCTCATGATTGGATTAGATACGAAGCGTAGTATTCTTTATGAACGAATCAATCAAAGAGTCGATTTGATGCTAGCAGAAGGTTTAGTAGCAGAAGCGCGTAAGGTGTATGAGCTTGGAGAAGTCCAGGCCAGTCAAGGTATTGGATATAAAGAATTTTTCCCTTATTTTGAAGGGAAAGAAACATTGGAAGAAGCAACAGAACAAGTCAAACTACATTCGAGAAGATACGCGAAACGTCAGTTGACGTGGTTTCGTAACCGTTTGGATGCACAGTGGTTTGATCTTATAAGTGAGCCAAATCAAAAAAGTCAGATTGAGCAAACAATCAAAAAATGGCTGGAGGCGGAATAAAATGGAAGAAAAAGTGATCATCGTAGGGGTAGAAACCGAAGCAAACCAGCGTTACTTTTCAGAGTCAATGGAAGAGCTAGTTCAGCTGACGAATACCGCATCAGGAGAAGTCGTATTCACAATTACACAAAAGAGACCACAAGTGGATCGGCAAACGATTATCGGTAAAGGGAAATTACAAGAATTAGTTCAACAAGCGGATGCGCATGAAGCGGATTTGATCATCTTTAATCATGAGCTAACTCCGAGACAGAGCCAACTGATTACCGATGCTGTTGGTCTTCCGGTAATTGATCGCGTGCAGCTGATCTTAGATATTTTTGCGATGCGTGCTCGTTCGAAAGAAGGGAAGCTGCAGGTTGAACTTGCTCAGTTAGAATACCTGCTGCCTCGTTTAGTAGGGCAAGGGAAAACATTATCTCGTCTTGGCGGTGGGATCGGAACAAGAGGGCCAGGTGAAACAAAGTTAGAAAAAGACCGCCGACATATACGGAATAAAATTTTTGCTGTTAAGAAAGAATTGAAAGAAGTAGAAGCTCATCGAGAGCGCAATCGCCAAAAAAGAAAAAATAGCGAGATTTTTCAGATTGGACTTATTGGCTACACGAATGCCGGGAAGTCAACTATCTTGAATCTATTGACACAAGCGGATACTTATTCGAAAGATCAATTGTTTGCAACGTTAGATCCATTGACTAAGAGATGGCGTTTTGCTGAAGGATTTGAGATTACTGTAACGGATACCGTCGGGTTCATCCAAGACCTGCCTACGCAACTGATCGATGCTTTCCATTCTACATTAGAAGAAAGTCAAAATATGGATCTTTTGCTACATGTAGTCGATGCTAGTTCTCCAGATCGTATTTTACAGGAGCAGACTGTCCTAAAATTGATAGATGAACTGAATATGAAAGAAATGCCGATACTGACTGTTTACAATAAGGCAGACCAGATCGACCCAGCGATGTTCACGCCTACGCTATTCCCAAATGTATTGATTTCTACTCAGACGAAAGAAGGTAAGATGGCGTTGATCGAAGCAATCAAACGTCAGCTGATGGAACTAATGACCCCTTATACACTTTCTGTGCCAAGCAACGAAGGACAGAAATTAAGCGAGTTGAGAAGACAAACAATGGTTTTGGACGAAGCGTACATGGAAGAAACAAACGAATATGAAGTTAAAGGGTTTGCAAAAACCAATTCAAAATGGTTAAGAAAAAACCAATAAAATTTTGTTTTTTTAACAATAAAAACACTAATAAAGGATAGTACAGTATAATAAAAAATAAAAGGTATCTGGTACGAAAATCAACTAGATACCTTTTTTTCGTTCTTATTTTTTTGTTATTTTATAAAAAAATAGAGATCTCATGTTAGAAAACCTAACATATGCAGTTGACAATATTTTTTTTAATTGGTACACTTTAGCCAACTTATAAAACGAAAGGGGACGTCTGATGGGAGAAAAGGAATTGCGCCGATCTATGTCCGTATTTCCAATTGGTACAGTTATGAAGCTGACTGATTTGTCTGCTCGGCAAATTCGCTATTATGAAGAACAAGATTTAGTTCATCCGGAACGAAGCGAAGGAAACCGACGTATGTATTCGCTGAATGATATTGATATGCTGCTTGAGATTAAAGACTATCTTTCAGATGGATTGAATATGGCTGGGATCAAACGTGTATACGAAATGGCACAGGCGAAAAAACAAGAAGCAAAAAACAAGAAGCCGTTGACGGATCATGACGTTCGACAAATTTTTCGTGATGAGATTTTGGCGCAAGGTGGGTTAAGCAAAACAGGTCATTATCAGTCTCAAGGATTGCAAAGACAATTCTTTGACTGAATAAATTAAAAAAGGAAGAGGGATACCATGGTAAAGAAACAGATAACAGGTGAAGAAATCAAACGAATCATTGAGGAAGAAAACGTACGATTTTTACGATTGATGTTCACAGACATCTTAGGTACGATCAAAAATGTAGAAGTTCCAGTGAGCCAGATCGACAAAGTATTAGAAAACAAAATGATGTTTGACGGTTCTTCGATTGAAGGATTTGTTCGAATTGAAGAAAGCGATATGTATTTGTATCCAGATCTCTCCACTTGGATGATCTTCCCATGGGAAAGTGCTCATGGAAAAGTTGCTCGTTTAATTTGTGATATCTATAATCCGGATGGGACACCATTTGCCGGCGATCCTCGCGGGAATTTGAAACGAGCATTGAAAGATATGCGCGACCTTGGTTTTACCTCTTTCAATTTAGGACCTGAACCAGAATTCTTCTTATTTAAATTAGACGAAGACGGTGGGATCACAACGACCTTGAATGATAAAGGTGGTTATTTTGATTTTGCACCAACAGATTTAGGTGAAAATTGCCGCCGTGACATCGTGTTGGAATTAGAAAGTCTAGGCTTTGAAGTGGAAGCTTCACATCATGAAGTAGCGCCAGGACAGCATGAAATTGACTTTAAATATGCAGATGTGGTAGATGCTTGTGATAATATCCAAACCTTCAAGCTCGTTGTCAAAACGATTGCACGCAAGCATGGACTTCACGCGACTTTCATGCCGAAACCGTTATTTGGGATCAATGGTTCTGGTATGCATTGCAATATGTCTTTGTTCAATGATGAAGGAAATGTTTTCTATGATAAAGACGGTGAATTGGAACTAAGTGAAACAGCTTATCATTTCTTAGGTGGTTTGCTGAAACATGCTCGTGCCTACACAGCCGTTTGCAATCCAACAGTCAATTCTTATAAACGTCTCGTTCCAGGTTATGAAGCGCCTGTTTATGTCGCATGGAGTGGCCGTAATCGTTCGCCATTAGTACGTGTACCAGAATCTCGCGGTTTATCCACACGTTTGGAATTGCGGTCAGTTGATCCATCTGCAAACCCATACTTGGCAATGGCAGTATTGTTGCAAGCAGGACTAGACGGTATCCGTAATCAGATCACACCGCCAGCAGCTGTTGACCGTAACATTTATGTAATGGATGAGGAAGAAAGAGAAGCTGCACATATCCAGGACTTACCTTCAACTATCCATAATGCTATCAAAGAATTGCGTAAGGATAATGTAATGATTGACGCATTAGGACAACATATCTTCTCAAATTTTGTTGAAGCAAAACGTCTCGAATGGGCGGCATTCAGACAAACTGTTTCCGAGTGGGAAAGAGAACAATATCTAGAACTTTATTAAAACAGGAATACCGTGAATTAGAGGTTGTGAAATCAGCGTTTTGACCTGAGTATTAGAGAAACTAACGGAAAAATAGTTCCTCATATTTTGCCGTTTTTTGAGCTAATACCGAGGGTCAGCTGATTGAACACCGTTTAGTGGAGAGGTTGTGAAAAAGCTGCCCTGCAACAAGTAATAAGAATAGCCAAGCAAAAACAGCTTTTCTTGTTTTTGAATTGGCTGAACTTATTACCGCAGATGCAAGCTTTTGAACACCGTTTACCAAGAGGTTTTGAAAAAGACGTTTAGTTTCGAGTATTAAGAAAAATTTTGTGAAAATGGCTTTCTACATTTTTGCATAAATTTGGCTTGATACCGAGAAACTGGCTTTTGAACACCGTTTATCAAGAGGTCGTAAGCCTGCCGTTTAACTCTGAGTCACAAGGAGCAATTTCAAAAACAGCTTCTCATGTTTGATGGATATTGTGACTTGTGACCGAGGAGTTGGCAGGAGAACACCGTTTATTTAGAAATAAGGAGGCACGACTTTTGTCGCATCTCCTTATTTTTTACTTATGTGATTCGTTACCTTCAATGAATCCCTACAAGGCACTTTTGTTGAAAAAAAGGTCATCTTTGAAAAAATTAGTGGAACTGTTTTGTTTTTGATATTATTTAATAGAAAAGATATGCCAAAAATCCGAGAACTGTGGACTACGTTTTTTACGTAAAGGAGGTAAATAAGGGTGAAAGAAAAAGATTGTTTCTACGATAAGCTATATAAACTGTTGCTACAAGTAGGAAAAAGTAGTTCTTTGTTAGGTGGGATATTATCTATCATAATGTTTGTTTTATTTTTTTATCTATTGTTTCACTTAAAATTTTTCAGTAACGATTTTCTGATTTGCTTAGGTTTAACGTTAGCTATGTTTATATCAAGCTTATTATGTGGGTTAAATTTTTTTTGCACTCATAAAGGACTTAAGAAATAATTTCTCAAAGGATATCGAAAAAGAAAAAATTGTAAGCGGATAGTATTCATTTGAGTACTTGACTTTCCCTTAGTCAGCTTGTATTATACACCTTGGGCACCCTTTTAGAGGGTCAGAAGTTTACAGAAATTTCGGCTCCCTATTCTTATTGAAGAATAGGGAGCTTTGTTTATTTTCTGAGACTTTTCCTGCACATAAATTAAAAAGGAGTTTTTGAACTTATGACAAAATATATTTTTGTGACCGGCGGTGTCGTTTCATCAATCGGAAAAGGGATTGTTGCAGCTTCTTTAGGACGCTTATTGAAAAACCGCGGCTTAAAAGTAACTATCCAAAAATTTGATCCATACATCAACGTGGATCCGGGGACGATGAGCCCATATCAGCACGGAGAAGTATTCGTAACAGATGATGGTGCTGAAACAGATTTGGATCTGGGCCACTACGAACGTTTTATTGACATCAATTTGAACAAATACTCCAACGTGACGACAGGAAAAATCTATTCTGAAGTTTTGCGTAAAGAACGTAAGGGCGAATACTTGGGAGCAACTGTTCAAGTTATTCCTCATATTACAAATGAGATCAAAGAAAAAATCATGCGAGCAGCTAAAATGACTGATTCAGATGTGATCATTACAGAAGTAGGGGGAACAGTAGGGGATATAGAATCTTTGCCATTCCTTGAAGCACTTCGTCAAATGAAAGCAGATGTAGGTACAGATAATGTTATGTATATCCATACAACATTGATTCCTTACTTGAAAGCTGCTGGAGAAATGAAAACTAAACCAACGCAGCACAGTGTAAAAGAGCTACGTGGTTTAGGTATCCAACCGAATATTTTGGTGGTACGTACAGAGCAACCTGTTTCTCAAAGCGTGAAAAATAAATTGGCACAATTTTGTGATGTCGAACCAGAAGCAGTTATCGAGTCGCCAGATGTAGATACACTTTACTCCATCCCATTAGTTTTACAAGCACAAGGAATGGATCAAATTGTTTGCGACCATTTAAAACTAGATACACCAGAAGCAGATATGACAGAATGGAAAGAATTAGAAGAACGTGTCTTGAACTTGAAGAAAAAAGTACGGATTGCGCTTGTCGGTAAATATGTCGAGTTACCAGATGCATATATCTCAGTAGTTGAAGCATTGAAACATTCTGGTTTCGCCTATAATTCAGACATCGAGATCGATTGGATCAAAGCACAAGAATTAACGAGAGAAAATGTAGAAGAACGTTTGAAAGACGCAGATGGAATCTTGGTTCCTGGTGGATTTGGTGATCGCGGAGTAGAAGGGAAAATCGAAGCGATTCGTTATGCTCGCGAAAATGACGTTCCGTTTTTAGGTATTTGTCTTGGTATGCAGATGGCTTGTGTCGAATTTGCACGTAACGTCGTTGGATTAGAAGATGCGTCATCAGCTGAAACGAATCCAGATACAGCAAACAATATTATTGATTTAATGGCTGATCAGGAAAACATCGAGAATTTGGGTGGAACTTTACGCCTTGGATTATACCCATGTAAAATCAAAAAAGGAACGAAGACGGCTGAAGCATATGATGGAGCCGATGTTGTGCAAGAACGTCACCGTCACCGCTATGAGTTCAACAACAAATATCGTCAATTGTTTGAAGAACAAGGGCTAGTCTTTTCAGGTGTCTCACCAGATAACCGTTTAGTAGAAATCGTAGAGCTGCCAGAGAAAAAATTCTTTGTGGGATGCCAATTCCACCCAGAATTGATTTCTCGTCCAAATCGCCCGCAAAAATTAATCAAAGCATTTGTCGGAGCATCATTAGCAGATCACGAAACAAAATAATTTTTGAACTTGATAGAAAGAGAAAAGTAGCAAGAGAAGGGGATAAGCAATTTTCTTGTCACTTTTCTCTTTTTCTGATTTGTTATTATTTGTAGGAAAAAAGATAGAAAGCAAAAGACTTTTTTCGATTAAAGCGCTATTGGATATTTTATTTTTTG
The DNA here is from genome assembly GCF_035727065.1 of Enterococcus sp. E4-223. Taxonomy (NCBI): domain Bacteria; kingdom Bacillati; phylum Bacillota; class Bacilli; order Lactobacillales; family Enterococcaceae; genus Enterococcus; species Enterococcus sp. E4-223. Next base: position 56,346 of record NZ_JAPMLH010000003.1, read on the forward strand.
CAAAAAACTTCTTGAAAATTTTCATTTTCATTGATTTTAGTAGAAAACTACCGAAATGTTTGGTAAAATAGGGTCGTTGGTTAAGAATTGTCTTAACAAATTTAGTTTTACAAAACTTAGGAGGAATTTTATTATGCCAGTAGTATCAGGAGCTGAATTTTTAAAAGCTGCTCGTAAAGGCGGTTACGCTGTCGGCGGATTCAACACAAACAACTTGGAATGGACTCAAGCAATCCTTGAAGCGGCTGAAGCAAAACAAGCACCAGTACTTATCCAAACATCAATGGGTGCAGCTAAATACATGGGTGGTTACAAAATCTGTAAAGATTTAATCACTGATTTAGTTGAAGCAATGAACATCACTGTTCCAGTTGCTATCCACTTAGACCATGGTGACTACGAAGCTGCTTTGGAATGTATCGAATTAGGCTATACTTCAGTAATGTTCGATGGTTCACATCTACCATTTGAAGAAAACTTGAAATTAGCTAAAGACGTTGTTGAAAAAGCACATGCAAAAGGTATCTCAGTTGAATGTGAAGTTGGTTCAATCGGCGGAGAAGAAGACGGAATCATCGGTAACGGCGAATTAGCTGATATTGAAGAATGCAAACAAATGGTTGCTACAGGTATCGACTACTTAGCTTGCGGTATCGGTAACATCCATGGTCAATATCCAGAAAACTGGAAAGGATTAGCTTTTGACCACTTACAAGCAATTGCTGATGCTGTAGGTCCAGACATGCCTTTAGTATTACATGGCGGATCAGGTATTCCTCAAGATCAAATCGAAAAAGCTATCTCAATGGGTATCTCAAAAGTAAATGTTAACACTGAATTCCAATTATCATTTGCTGCAGCTACTCGTAAATATATCGAAGCTGGTAAAGATAAAGAAGGTAAAGGATTCGACCCTCGTAAATTATTAGCTCCAGGTAAAGCAGCAATCGTTGAAGATGCTAAATCTCATATCGACTGGTTCGGTTCAGCTAACAAAGCGTAATTCGTTTTAGCTGCATCAATAGCCCTCAAATACTGTTTATTCGGTTGTGAGAAAAAGAACGGGACATTTTTGTCCCGTTCTTTTTATGTTTTTAAATAACATATTTATTTGTTTTTTTTTAGTAGATGGTATTCGCCTTAGAAAGGCAAAGTTATAATTATCAATAAGAGAGTTATTATTCCAAGGTTATAGAAACCTTTTATAAAAGGAATCTTTGTTAAAAAACATCTGTAGGAAAATCATCAGAAAATTTTGAGGGAAAAATGAAGATTACTTATAGTTTATGAGTTAAAATAAATATTGATAACTGAATTCGTATGAGTAGATAGATACATAATGAAAGAATATTGACAATTACATAACGAAAATACGAAGGCAAGTACATTAAATAGCACAATGTTTTTAATAATAGTCGACATGGATATGATATAATTTAGAAAATTTGTTAGTGGTGGTGAAACAATACGATGCCAGATAAAATATTATTGGTAGACGATGAACAGGAAATTGCTGATTTGATCGAAGTCTACCTGAAAAATGACGGATATGAAGTACAGAAATTTTATCTTGGACAAGAAGCGTTGGACTGCATAGAAAGAGAATCATTTGATTTAGCTGTATTAGATGTGATGCTTCCAGACATTGATGGATTTAAAATCGTCCAAAAAATCAGAGAAAATCATTTTTTTCCTGTGATTATGCTGACAGCAAAAATAGAAGACATAGATAAAATAACTGGTCTGACTTTAGGTGCAGATGATTATATCACAAAGCCTTTCAATCCTTTAGAAGTCGTTGCGCTAATCAAAACACAGTTAAGACGTTTTCAGAAATATAACATTCAAGTTGATTATTCGACAGAAGAATCGATAAAAGAAATTGATATACACGGACTAATCATTAACCAAACGCTACATACGTGTACACTTTATGGGGAAACAATCTCTCTAACACCCTTGGAGTTTGCTATCCTATGGTATTTGGCCGAACGAAAGGGCGAGGTCGTTCCAGCAGAACAGCTGTTTGAAGCCGTTTGGGGAGAAAAATTTCTCGACAACAATAATACAGTCATGGCACATATCGGACGCTTGCGTGAAAAACTCAAAGAACCAACACGCAAACCAAAATTTATAAAAACTGTTTGGGGAGTGGGCTATAAAGTTGAATAAAACAGGTGATGCCAAAAATTCTTCACGTTTAAAAAAACGCTTGCTGAAACGATTAGCTACACAATTAAGTATTTTTACTGTAGCAACAATCAGTGCTTTTATGATGTTTTTTTTTGTTAGTCGCTTTTTATTCGGGCTCTATACGTGGGAATGGTCGGATAGATTCTATCAATTTGCGAAAAACCTAGAAAGAAATTATATTTTTGTCGTTTTGATTGCGTTACTAGCTGGAGGATTGGTTATTTTACTTAGAACATGGTCAAGAAGTATGGCACAGTTGGATGAAGTACTTGAAGCTTCAAGGAAACTTTATCAAAATCAAATAGAACCTCTCAAACTTTCTGAAGATCTACAGGAGTTTGAATGGGAATTGAATCAAATTCGTCAGGAAGTAGTTTTGAGTCAGCATCAAGCCAAAGAAGCGGAGCAACGAAAAAACGACTTAATCGTTTATTTAGCTCATGACTTGAAGACGCCTTTGACTTCAGTGATAGGCTATCTTACACTGTTACGAGATGAACAGGAAATTTCTTCTGAACTAAGAAAACATTATCTATCAATTTCCTTAGATAAGGCAGAAAGACTAGAAGAACTGATCAACGAGTTCTTTGAAATTGCTCGGTTCAATTTATCAAATATCGAATTGATGCCGACAAAAGTCCATCTGAAGATGATGTTAGAACAGCTAAGTTATGAATTTTTGCCTCTTTTGTCTTCCAAGCAGCTGACTCTAGAAAGTGAGTTAGAAGCTGATCTTTCGATTCGTTTTGATGTCGATAAAATGCAGCGCGTTTTTGATAATCTCTTACAAAACGCAATCAACTACAGCTATGAAGGAGCAGTGATCAAACTCTCGGCAAAAACAGATCAAGACAAGAAACGGGTTAAGATTATTTTCTCTAATCAAGGTCCAACTATTCCACCTGAAAAACTATCTAGGATTTTTGAACAATTTTTCCGATTAGACACCGCACGACAAACAAATCGAGGAGGAGCTGGACTGGGATTAGCAATTGCCAAACAAATCATTGAACTTCATGCTGGCCAATTGACTGCACAAAGTAAAGATGAAGAGACAAGCTTCACAATTGATTTGCCGCTTTCGTAGGAAAATCGTAAGAGATTCTTGTTAAATAACAGAAAATTGTCTTTGTTTTACTTGGTAAACTTACTAAGAAAAGCAAAGATTTTTTAGTTGGAGGACAAGAATAATGAAAAGATCGTATAAGACAGTAGCTGTAATCCTATTAATCGTCTTATTAGCAAGTATAGGTCTATTTTTTAGAAAGACACCACAAAAAATCCAAGTATGTGGAGAAGAACGAGATTCATGGAATCTACTACTAGTCAATGCAAAACATAAAATACCTCAAGGATACACAGTGGAGTTACAAAAGCTATCCAACGATCAAGCAGTAGACAAGCGTATATATCCTGACTTACAGCTGATGCTTGATGCAGCAAGAGCAGAAGGAATCTATCCGAAAATCGTTTCAAGTTTTCGAACGACAGAAGATCAAGAAAAAATCATGGAAGATAAAATTGCCGCCTTTCAAGAAAAAGGCTATTCCAATCAAAAAGCAAAAGAAGAAGCAGCAAAATGGGTAGCTGCACCAGGCACAAGTGAACATGAATTAGGATTAGTAGTAGATATCAACGCTGAGTCAAGTATTTCTACAGACAAAGAAGTGTATGAATGGTTAGCAGATAACGCGTATCAATATGGTTTTATCTTACGCTATCCATCAAACAAAGTGCATATTACGGGTGTTGGTTACGAACCATGGCATTATCGATACGTTGGTAAAAAAGCAGCAAAAAAATAACCGAGGCAGGGATAACATTGGAAGAATATTTAGGGAAAACAGAATAAGTACCTCGCTTTGAAAAGATCTCGGATCCATCTGCTTCAGTCGGGGATCTTTTTTTTTACTTAAACGGCAGACCATGCTCGTTTCTTTTTTTTATCTATGATAAAATACAAGCATATCCATGAAAAAAGATTAATAAACAAGGTGGAAACAGATGAAAAAAATCGTAATCAAAGGAAACCGACCTTTAGCTGGTGAAGTAACGATCAGCGGTGCAAAAAATAGTGCAGTCGCATTGATTCCAGCTGCAATCTTAGCTGATTCCCCAGTGATCTTGGAAGGTGTGCCGGACATACAAGATGTTCATTCATTAATTGAAATTTTAGAGATCATGGGCGCAACTGTCCATTTTTCCAACAACATACTAGAAATCGATCCTCGAGAAATCGTATCGATTCCGATGCCGCACGGAAAAATCAATAGTTTGCGTGCTTCTTATTATTTTATGGGAACACTGCTTGGTAAATTTGGCGAAGCGGTAGTAGGCCTGCCAGGTGGCTGTTATTTAGGCCCTAGACCGATTGATCTACACGTCAAAGGATTTGAAGCTCTAGGTGCTGAAGTGACAAATGAACATGGTGCCATGTATTTACGGACAGAAAATAAAGGATTGCGTGGCAATCGGATTTTCATGGACGTGGTTTCAGTCGGAGCAACGATCAATGTGATGTTAGCTGCTGTAAAAGCAAAAGGACAGACAGTAATTGAAAACGCTGCACGAGAACCGGAAATCATAGATGTGGCAACTTTACTGAATAATATGGGGGCAAAAGTTCGAGGAGCGGGTACAGATGTGATCCGTATCGAAGGAGTCGAAACATTACATGGCTGTCGGCATTTCATGATTCCTGACCGCATCGAAGCAGGAACCTATCTAGCATTAGCAGCTGCAGTAGGAAATGGTATCAAAGTGAAAAATGTGATCTTTGAACATTTGGAAAGCTTTATAGCAAAATTGCAGGAAATTGGTGTCCATATGAAAATCAGCGAAGATGAAATCGAAGTTTACCCCTCGAAAGAATTAAAACCCGCAAACATCATGACCTATCCTTATCCAGGATTTGCCACAGATCTGCAGCAGCCACTTACTGCGTTACTATTGATGACTACAGGCACTTCAGAAATCATCGATACGATCTATGCGAAACGTGTGAATCATGTGCCGGAACTAGCACGAATGGGCGCTGATATTACCGTGGAAGGAAATATGATCATCGTGAATGGTCCAAATAAACTTCACGGCACAGAAGTCGTGGCTTCTGATCTTCGGGCAGGTGCTTGTTTAGTGATTGCTGGACTATTGGCAGAAGGGACAACGACGATTTACAATGTAGATTATATCTTACGCGGTTATGATCATATTATCGAGAAACTAACAGCCTTAGGGGCATCAATTGAAATGATAGAGGAAGTGGGAGCTGAATGAGCGATTATTTGACAATGGCAGAACTAGAGAACAAAACGTTAAAAGAAGTTTATAGTTATGCCAAAGAATTTAAAATTCCTTATTACAGTAAGATGAACAAAAAGGAATTATCTCTAGCTGTGATTCGTGCACAAGCAGAGAAACAAGGATTTTATTATATGGAAGGAATATTGGATATCGTTGGTCAAGATGGTTACGGTTTTTTACGGCCAATCAATTATGGACCAAGTGCAGAAGATATCTATATTTCTGCCTCACAAATCAGACGATTCAGTTTGAGAAATGGGGACAAAGTGGCAGGAAAAGCCCGTCCACCTAAAGAATCGGAACGTTATTATGGTTTGATGCACGTGGAAAGCGTTAATGGAAAAGATCCGGAAGAAGCAAAAGAACGTCCGCATTTTCCAGCCTTAACACCTCTTTATCCGCAAAGACAGCTTCAACTGGAAACAACACCGCAAAGACTATCTACCCGAATGATCGATATCTTTTCTCCAATCGGTTTTGGTCAGCGTGGATTGATCGTCGCACCGCCAAAAGCAGGGAAAACTTCTGTATTAAAAGAAATCGCGAATGGCATCACAGAAAACTATCCGGAAGTAGAATTGATCGTTCTACTGATTGATGAACGACCGGAAGAAGTAACTGACTTAGAACGAAGCGTGAAAGGCGACGTGGTATCTTCAACATTTGATCTGCAGCCGCAAAACCATACTCGAGTTTCTGAATTAGTATTGGAGCGTGCTATGCGTTTAGTCGAAGATAAACGAGATGTCGTTATCTTGATGGATAGCATTACTAGACTTGCTCGAGCTTATAACTTAGTTGTTCCACCAAGCGGACGTACATTGAGTGGCGGGATTGACCCAGCCGCATTGTATAAACCTAAGAAATTTTTCGGGGCAGCAAGAAACATCGAAGAAGGTGGCAGTTTGACGATTTTAGCGACCGCTTTAGTCGATACAGGAAGCCGTATGGATGACGTGATCTATGAAGAATTCAAGGGAACTGGAAATCTAGAATTACAACTTTCACGCGAGTTATCCGAGCGTCGGATCTTCCCAGCCATCGATATCAAAAAATCAGGTACCCGAAAAGAAGAATTATTGATGCCAAGTGAAGAATTAGAAGAAATCTGGAAACTTCGAAAAAATATGACTGGAGACTCATTAGAATATACGGAACAACTGATCCGCTTTTTGCGTAAAACAAAAAACAATCAGCAATTTTTCAAAGAATTTCAAGATGTCTCCTTTGGTAAAAAAAATCCGACCAGAAATCTGAAAAGATAATTGCAACCTTGACTAAAACATGTTAAGATGTTAATGTTGTAAATCGACAAATCAACTCTGGTTCAGCAAATGGAGCAGGGCAAAGGAGCGAAAAAATCATGAAAGAAAACATCCATCCAGATTACCACCCAGTAGTATTCATGGATTCAACAACTGGTTTCAAATTCTTGTCAGGTTCAACAAAAACTTCACAAGAAACAGTTGAATGGGAAGACGGTAATACATACCCAGTCATCCGTGTCGAAGTAACTTCTGACTCACATCCATTCTACACTGGACGTCAAAAATTCACACAAGCAGACGGACGTGTGGACCGTTTCAACAAAAAATACGGTCTCAAAGACGCAAACGCTGCGGAATAATAAAAACGCTGATAACTCAACGTTTAGCAGACTATCTGATAGGGATAGTCTGTTTTTTTATGTTTTTTTGCCAATTTAAAACTTCGTTTGATGCTGAAAAAGTCGTAGGATCATAATGCGCAAAACAATGAAAAAAATAGTATATAGCTTTGACTATCAACATGATAAAGACACCTTTTATTAACGAAATGAAAGAAGGTTATTTCGAAGTAAAAAACCATTTACCTAAAATTAGAAGCTAAGCTTTCCTTTCAAGGAAGGCTTTTTGTTTTGTTATAGACTTGCGATTGTTTGTGAGCTAGATCGTTCATTTTAATGACTTATACACGCGGATAATGGGTCTTTTTCCTCTGTTCATTCATAATATTGAACGGTACAGCTAGCGATGCTATACTGACCTCAGTTCCAAGAAAACGTTAACATTTTTTGTGGGGGAGAGGTTTTTTATGAGGTTTGATCAATTGATCGAAGAAGAACTGATTGTTTTCGATCCATCGATAGATTCAAAAGGATCATTATTTGAGCGAATAGGGGATGTGTTGAAAAAAACAAATAAGGTAAGAAATGTTCAAAAAGTCGTTAAGGCACTATTCAAACGAGAGGAGGAGATCTCCACAGGAATAGAAGATGGATTTGGGATTCCCCATGCAAAAAGCAAATATGTGAGAAAACCAGCACTGTGTTTTTTTCATACAGCCAAATTAACGGACTATAGCGGGATAGATGAAATGCCAATTGAATATATTTTTGCCATCGTAGTTCCTGAAAAATCAGCAGATATGCATCTAGAGATTCTCAGCACACTCTCCAGACGATTGATGAATGCAGATTTTAGAAAGGGAATAAAAGAAGCCACTACGCCAGCAGATATCATCAGACAGATTAGTCAAGAATGAAAATAGTAGAGTCTTTGTCCGAGTATCGATAGTGAAGAAAAAGGAGGAAAATAATCATGAAAATCGTTGGTGTAACTGCTTGCCCGACTGGAATTGCTCATACTTATATGTCGGCAGAAAAATTAGAAGTAACAGCAAGAAATCTAAACCATCAAGCAAAATTCGAAACACAAGGTGTAAAAACAGAAAATCAGTTATCTGAACAAGAAATCAAAGAGGCAGATGCAATCATTCTTGCAGTAGATAAAGAAATCGAATTGGACCGATTTGCCGGGAAAAAAGTAAAGCGTGTCTCTACAAGCCGAGCAATCAAAGAACCGCAAGTAGTAATAGACGAAGCATTGAGAGATATTGGCGTATTAGTTGTGTCTAATGAAAAAGAACCAGCTGCAAATGAGAAAAAGCCGACAATCTATAATCATTTCATGAATGGTGTGAATTACATGCTTCCATTTGTGATCGCAGGCGGAATCATCATCGCACTGAGTTTTGCCTTTGGGATTACAGCGGCTGATCCCAACTCAGCAGACTATAATGTGTTAGCAGCTGCATTTTCAAGGATCGGAGGAGATACAGCGTTTGCCATGATGGTTCCTGCGTTAGGCGCGGGGATTGCTACATCGATTGCTGGAAAAGCAGGTTTTGCCCCAGGAATTGTTGCCGGATTACTGGCCTCTACAGGTGGTTCAGGTTTTCTTGGCGGAATGATTGGTGGCGTGCTAGCAGGGTATATCTGTGATTTTCTGGCAAATAAAATCAGCGTAAAAAAAGAATTTTCTGCTATTTATCAGCTGATTGTCGTCCCCCTTTTATCGATCTTAATTATTGGGCTTTTGATGGTATTTGTGATTGAACAACCGATCACATGGGTGTTGGATGCTTTGACAAATTGGCTGAATAGCTTGGGAAATACATCCGGGCTATTGTTCGGATTACTTATCGGGATCATGATGGCAGCTGATATGGGTGGGCCGATCAATAAATCGATTTCGACTTTCTCGATCGGTTTGATGTCAGCTGGAGTAAATGCACCGATTGCTGCTTGTATGGCTGCAGGAATGACACCTCCCCTAGGTATTGCTTTAGCCACTTTATTATTCAAACATAAATTTACCAAAGAAGAACGGACTTCAGGTCAATCATGCTGGATTTTAGGCGCTTCGTATATTACAGAAGGCGCTATACCGTTTGCGGTATCTGACCCGATCCGCGTGATACCTAGTTTGATGACAGGTTCAGCAGTCGCTGCAGGGATTTCCATGGCAGCAGGAGTAACTTCAATGGCACCTCATGGAGGGATTTGGGTGATGCTAATTCCAAATGTTATGAACAATTTACCTATGTATGTCTTGGCAATTGCATCAGGTACAGTCACTACAGCCTTTATGCTTGGACTATTGAAAAAAACAGTGAAAGAGAAAAAACAAGACAAGTGGACGAAAAATGAAAATCTAACAAATGAGGTGGAAGCGTAATGTTATATACAATGAAAGAGTTATTGAAAGTGGCTAAAGAGAATCAATTTGCAGTACCAGCCTTCAATATTTGCAGCTATGATATGATGAAAGCAATCAGCGAAGAAGCAGAGAGATTAGAAGCACCAGTAATCTTAGAAATTCATCCTGATGAAATCGCCTATTTAAGTGATGAGTTTGTTGCGGCAGTAAGAGCCTATGCTTATACAAGTAAACTGCCGATCGTTATCCACTTGGATCATGGCGGTACGATAGAAGATATCTTACGGGCGATTCGAAACGGCTATTCTTCCGTGATGATCGATGCGTCTTTGAAATCATTCGACGACAATGTACAGATTACGAAAAAAGTGGTTGCGTTAGCTCATGCGGTAAATGTCTCAGTGGAGGCTGAGCTTGGAACGATTGGGAATAATGGTTCTGCTGAAGGAGGTGCTGAAACAATCATTTATACAGATCCTGATCAAGCGAAGATTTTTGTGAAAGAAACAGGAATCGATACACTTGCTGTAGCAATTGGAACAGCGCATGGCTTGTATCCGAAAAACAGAACTCCAAAATTAAATATCGACTTACTGAAAGAATTGAACCAACAAATCGATCTTCCATTTGTTTTACATGGCGGTTCAGGTAATCCGGACGCAGAAGTCAGCGAAGCTGTAAAATACGGAGTTGCCAAAGTGAATTTGAGCTCAGATCTTAAAAGCGTCTTTTTCAATGCTTTGAGAGAAATATTGAGTGAAAATCCATCGATGTACGAACCGAATGCAATTTATCCAGCAGCTAATAAAAAGGTACAAGAAGTAGTCAAACATAAAATGGAAATTTTGAACACAGTAGGCAAGGCTAGCTTATACTAAAAATAAAAATGTATGATCAAGAGGGTATGACAATAGTCTTGTCATACCCTCTTAACCACACACGATGTTCAGAAGTAGTTTTTTCGAAAAATTTCTTCTTATTTATCGAAGCCAATCACTTCTGTCACAACCTCTTTTTTCCTGTTACTATATAAAGTAAATGGGGTGATTTTATGTTGAATGAAGTGGAGAATAGACAGCAGGAGATTGTGAATTATCTAAAAAACAACCAATTTGCAAGAGTTACCGATTTGATCGAGTTAGTAAATTATAGCGAAGCCACGATTAAACGTGACCTTGTTTGTCTGGAAAAAAGTGGATTGATCCGTAGAGTTCGCGGTGGCGCCATGCTTGTTGACAATCGAAAAATTGACGTGCCTTACCTGATGAAGATCACCAAATTAGAAGAAGAAACAGAAAAACGTAAGATTGCAGATACAGCTTCTTCTTTGATTCGAGATGATATGGTCTTATTCTTGGATTCCAGTACAACCTCTTTACACTTAGTCAGAAACCTAGCAAGATTTGATGGTTTGCAGATCATTACGAATGGCATCGTCACAGCTGCTATGTTGAGTGAATACACAACGGCAAAAGTATCTGTATTGGGAGGGGCAATTGTTCCGAAACGAGCAACAATCAACGGTTCAAAAGCCTATAACGATGCATTGTCATATTATGCGGATTTAGCGATAATGAGTTGTCGCGGGCTAGATTTCAGCCAAGGAGTAACAGAAACTCATGAAGGAGAGGCAATGGTCAAAAAAGCTTTTAGAAAACAATCAGATCGGCTTGCCGTTTTAGTTACACAGCAAAAAATTGCACATAAATTCATGCATCAAGCCATTGCTTTTCATGAAATCGATTATCTGGTGACAAGTAAAGAACTGACAAAAGAACAGTATGCGAAAGTAAAAGAACACCATATCGAATGTCTGTACGGATAAATTATTACGTGAATGTTCTAAGTGGCTTCCTCATTTTTAGATAGGACCTTATCTTTGCTCGCTTCTCTCAGCCGATGGTATAATAATGAAAAGGTTATCTTGTTAGATAATCTTACTTTTTTATCCAGGAGAAAGGAGTGCAGAAAATGAAACATGTGAAGGCGTTGGTAGTGAAGGCAATCATGATCTGGGCGATTCTGTGGGTCGTGCTGACAGGTTTATACGGTGTTAGCTTTATGGATTCAACGATTGTTGGGGTAATTATTGTAGTCATGATCTATGTGCTAGGGGATCTGTTGATCTTACGTAAAGTAGGGAACATCGCAGCGACGATCGCAGATGCTGGTTCAGCTGCAGTTATCTTGTGGCTCTATCTATATTTTATGAATGATACAGTCGATATTTGGATGAAAGTATTGATTCCTGCTCTATTGATCGGTGTGGCAGAATGGTTCTTCCACAAGTGGTTGCTAAGTCAAGGCATCGTACCAGATGAACGGAAAATGGAATAAATCAACAGTTAAACTATTCTTATCGATAAATGAAAGCTTTAAAAATAAATAGATGTTTAATTAAGAATAATCATAAACTATTTTTACTCAAAAAACCGCTCAGATCATTTTCAGATCTGAACGGTTTTTTTTATCTATTCATCAAGATCAAATTTCATTTTTCAATGATTCAATCAATTCGCCCTCTGCTTCATGACTATGTTTTCGGCCATTAACAAGATAGAGTGCTGTACATATCAATGGAATGACTCCGGCAATCACATACAATCCTCTAAATGAAGTAAGAGATTTTAGCATCCCCATCAAATAAGGACCAACGCCTAAGCCTAGGTCTAAACCAATAAAGTAGGTAGATAAAGCAATACTGATTCGATGTTCGCGGACGATTTTTAAACAAACAGCCTGTCCATTTGACATAAACGTACCATAACCTAGGCCGACTAATGCTCCAGAGATAAGCAATGTCACACTATTCGTCGTTACACTCAGTAAAAATAATCCTGCTGTTAAGAATAAATAGCTAGGATACATCACGTATTGTTCTCCTTTGACATCGAAAATCCTTCCAGTCAATGGACGTGTAAATGTGATGACCAAAGCATATACGACGAAGAAAAATGACCCAGCAGCAACTAAGTGGATTACTTTTGTATAAGAAGATAAAAATGATAAAACACTTGAATAAGAAAGACCCATCAAAAAGGCGATTCCTGTAATGAAAAGTGCTTTCTTTTCAATAAAACTATTGATATTCCATGAGCGAAGAGATATTTTTTGTTCTTCAGATAATGGAATATTTTTTACAGGAAAGACAAGGCAGGCAATCGTAACAAAGAAGACCAGTACAATTGAAAACCAGATAATGAAACGAAAATCAGTCATGTTCAGCAAAATCATTCCTAAAAATGGCCCAACAGCGGCAGCTAAACTAGTACTTAATCCATAATAATTGATGCCTTCCCCTTTTTTAGATGCAGGGATATATGCAGTAACAATAGCATTTGTAGCTGTAGAAACTGTACCGTAGCCGAATCCATTCAAGAATCGAACTAAATACAATGCCCCGATAGTTGGCGTATAAAGATATGCTAATGTTGAAAGGAGATAGAAGATCGCGCCGCCTCTTAAGGTAAACTTCCGACCAAATAGTTCTAACTGTTTCCCCATGAATAAGCGTGCCAGCAATGTTCCGATGATATAGATCCCAGAAGCAAAACCTGCTTGGCTCAAGCTGGCGCGTAAGGTGTCTTGCGCAATGACTGCCATGATGACCATCAACAGATAATAAATCAGGTAGACAATAAAATTGATCAATGTGATTCCAATAAAATATTTATTAAATAATTTCTTTTCCATGTATGTTATACATTCCCCTTAAGCTGAATATGCTTTTAATTTTTGTATTTGAACTTCTACATCGTGATAATTGGATGGATAGCGATCAACAAGTTGGCGAATAAATAAATCTCTTGTAGACATAAACAGATTTAAAAATTCTTCGCATTCGTTTGTTGGATTCTCATCCACTGCTTTGATCAATTCGATCGAGTTTTGATACGCATCATTTAAAAAGACTAAAGAAGCTTTCATATCAAATCTTGTTTGATATGCTGTTTCTAATCGATTAATGATTGTGTTCATCCAGTAATTCATGTTTTTTCCCTCTATTCTTAAAAAATTTTACTTCTGCAGTATAACGAATAAAAAAAAGGAAAAAAATCGCATAAGTGATGGAAAAAGGTACTTAACAAATGTTAATATCATTAGTAAAATACCTTTGGACTTTAAAAAGTTTTAAAGTACTGTATGATCTTTTTAGATGAAAGTTTGGATGGGGGAGCATCATTGGATAGTAGAGTCTTAAAGGAATATTTGGATAAAAATGATTTTCCGATTATACGCAAAGGATATCATAAATATTTGACATTCGAAGGGATGGAAGATTCCCATACGTATATCTTGAAAGAGGGAACGGTAAAAGCAAGTGTTATTTCAAATGATGGGAGAGAATTTAACCTTCGCTATATCAAAGATCTTGAAATCGTCTCTCTTTTAAAAGACGAATATTCACAATTCATCGATTCGCCGTATAATATTCGAGTTGAATCAGAATATGCAGAGTTTTATCGAATCAATCGTGTGCGCTTTTGGCAAAATATCAACCAAGACCCAAAGCTACAACACTATGTAAAAGAGTATTACCGCTATCGTCTGCTTTATTCGATGAAAAAAATGCAGCAAATGCTATTAAATGGAAAGCTGGGAGCTGTTTGTACGCAACTTTACGAATTATATGATTTATTCGGTGTGCGGACAGAAGAAGGGATGCTGATCGATTTTTCGATCACGAATGAAGAAATCGCCAAATTTTGTGGCATCTCAACTGCTAGCAGTGTGAACAGAATTTTAAAACAACTGAAAAAAGATGGTATTATCACCGTTAAAGACCATCATATCGTTATTTTGAATATGGACTTGTTAGAAGACAATATTATCTTTTGATGAACAAAGAGGTTGTGAAATCAGCGTTTTGACCTGAGTATTAGAGAAACAAACGGAAAAATAGTTCCTCATATTTTGCCGTTTTTTGAGCTAATACCGAGGGTCAGCTGATTGAACACCGTTTACCAAGAGGTTGTGAGCCTGCCGTTTAACTCTGAGTCACAAGGAACAATTTCAAAAAACAGCTTTTCATGTTTGATGAATATTGTGACTTGTGACCGAGGAGTTGGTAGGAGAACACCGTTTAAGGAAGAGGTTGTGAAAAAGCTGTTCTGCATCAAGTAATAAGAAGAGCCAAGTAAAAACAGTCTCTTATGTTTTTAACTTGGCTGGACTTATCACCGTAGATGTAAGCTTTTGAACGCCGTTTATTTGCAACAAAAGGGGCTGTGACACGATTTTTGTCACAGCCCTTTTTTTGCGAACATTCATTTAGCAATTTTTAGAAACTTCTGCCGCCACCGCCAAAAGTCCCGCCACCGCTAGAATGGGTAGTACTTCCGCCACCGCCGCTTCCAGGAGGTGGGCTTTTGGGGATTCTTCTTGTCGTGACAAAAGAATTTGTCAGACGATCGGTTTTTTCAGTTAATTTGATACTGGATTTTTCTCGGAATGGATATTTGTAGATGCCTGATTTCAATTGATAACGCGAAACAGTCACAAAATAAAAGACAAGACTAAGGATAAGAGCCAAAACAACAGCTATGATGATTTCTACTGTCGTCAAAACCTTATAGCGTGTAATTTTGCCAGTTTCTTCGTCTACACGATAATGTCCTCCTGGAACTCCGTCTTCCACATATGTTGCTGATTTAGACAGGTAAGCTTTTGCAGCATTGTAATAGGCAGCATTTGTCATCTGATCATAAACATCATCTAATATCGAATCGATTCTGCTGTCAGTCAAATAATCGATCATATTACCAGAAGTCGAAATGTAGATTTCACGCTGTCCCATATCTAATAGCAATACTGAGCCATTTTGATCATTTCCGACTGCGTCTCTTAAGTAATTATCAGCAAAGTCTCTTGGTTCTTCTGAATTAGATGTAGTCGTTACGATCAAGACTCGTCCTTTGATTTTTTCATTCAGCTTTTCTGCCTGTTGTTCCAAAGATTGGATTTGATCTGTTGTAAATAACCCAGCCTCATCATTTACCGTAGCTGTATCTGCATGAGTAGCCACCGGCCAGCCAACACTTACTAGCAAAAGAAAGAATAAAAAAAATTTTTTCATCATATCAAGTAACCTCCGATCAGAAAGAGGATCGCTAGCCCAGCGAAAATCCCAAGAGCGGTCAGTCCCAATTTTTTCTGGCTGATCGGCAGGACACCGCTGACCTTTCCTGTTTGTCCATTCATTGCATAGTAGTAGACTTTTTTACTTGAGTCATTGCTTCGATAAGTAACAAGCCATACCGGCAGTAATACGTAATTATTTACTTCGTTTGTGATTGAAGCAGAAGTTCGCACACTGGTCAATGTTGTATATCCATTTGCGGTATCTTTTAACAGCTTCTCTGAATAGTCTTTTAATTCAGATTGAATCTGTGATTTGATTGCCTCATATTCGATATCTCTTTTTTCTGCTTGGAACCCGGCTAAATACTGGCTTTTAAAATCAATTGCTTTATCTAACGGGAAAGGTTGCACGCCTTCAACCATCTTTTGTTGCATATTTTTTGATAAGGCATTTTTTACTAGTTCTTTAAAAGAAAGCTTGCCTGCTCTTGAAACAGCAAATTGCTTCGTTTCTGTGTATTCGATGTCACCTATCCGCCATATGCGGATAACTGTACCATTCGCCTGCATGGCACCATCTACTTCAGCATCTGTAGCCCAATAAGGGAAATACACACCTGTCAACTTATCGATTTGATCCTTATTGAAAAAAGCTTTGGGAACAAACCATTTTTTCTTGGTCCAAGCGAGAAATCTGTTGATTGCTTCTTCTTTCTCGACAGCAAAAGGAAGTACTTTATTTGGCAAGAATTCTCCGCTTAAACGTCCCGATAGTACGACGGGATTATGGCAGTAGTAACAATAAGTCGCAGCAGTTGTCGCATCAGTCACGATCTCTGCACCACAGTTGGGACAAAGAAAAAGATCCATCGCTGCGGTATTATCTGCAGATTCGTCCGCTGTATCTGAAAAACCGCCTGCCTCGTCAACCGCTTTGCGCTCGGCTTCATTCATATCGGCAAGCTGTTCTTGGGCTGTAAAAGTAAAATCTTCGGTAGGTGAAGGTTCTTCTTTGCTTTCTTCGCCAGCCATACGCGCTTCTTTTTGCTTTTGCTCATATTGGCTGACTTCTTCTTCTGTATAGATATTCAGGCAGTATTCGCAATGAAATTTTTGGTCTTTGGGATCAAAAGTCAACGGACCGCCGCAATTAGGACATTTATGTGTAAGAACATCCATCAGCTGCACACCTTTCTAAATAAATTAATCAACGGGGATTCCTTTAAACGGTTTACCACAGTTTGGACAGAATTTAGGGATGCCGTTGGAAAGATCCACGATCTCATTGCATTCACTGCATCGCATTTGTAGCTTAGGCTGAACGTTTTCTACAGGTTTGGCAGCTCCGCAGTTGGAACAGAATTTTCCGGAATTTTCTGTCCCGCAAACTGGACATGTCCAAGTATCCGCATTTCCTTGTGCAGTTTGTTGATTTTGTTTTTCTGCTTGTTGTTTGATTTGTTCTTGGTTATTTTGAGCTGCTTGAGAAAGATAAGAACCATTTGCATTCATTCCCATACCTACACCCATAAAGCCGGTCATTGCTCCTGCTTCATTTTTTCCGGCTGCTTCCATACCACGTGCAATGGAACCTTGCACGTATCCTTCACGTACGCTAGGATCACCTAGCATCGCCCCTTCGTTACGCATATTGATCAGTTTCACAGAATCATCGGTGTAAGAAATGCTGGCTACAGCCACAGAAACAATCTCCATCCCACGTAATTCACGCCAAGAATCATCCAATGCAGTATCCATGTATTTGCTTAATTCCAAACTCTTAGATGGTACATAAGAAATCCGTTGACCATCTGCAGACATCTGATTGATTGCTGATTGCAGCGCTGTTAGGAATTCAGCTAAATACTGCTCATTGATATCATTGATTTCCACTTGTGTTTTGTTTTTAGGGATTGCGTTTGTATAAAATAAAATCGGGTCAACGACATGAATAGAATAAGTGCCATGTGCCCGTAAGAATAATTCTGCGTTATAGAAATTGTCAAAGTAGTTCAACGGCGCGCTTGTACCGAATTTGATTCCCTTTATTTCTTGGAGATTGATATAAAAAACTTGTTGTTTCTGCGGTGTGACGCCGCCAAATTTAAATCGGTCAAAAGTTTCAGCAATTGCTTCTTTCAGTGTTCCGTTGAACATGGAAGGAGCTGCGTCATTTTTAATGGTGTAATAACCTTCCTCAGCGGTATAATCGATGATTTTTCCACCATCGACCAAAAGCATCATCATGTTTGGATAGACATGGACGACTGTTCCGTCTGTTAAAACATCTTCTGTTCCTTTACGATTGGAGCCACGTTTGTCATCTTTGCGGACTTTGACACCTTTTGTCATGACCGTTGTATCACTCATATTGTCTGGTTCGATGACTTCTAGCCATTGATCTGCCAGACCGCCGCCAACCATACTTGTTGCTGCTTTGATAAGACCCATAAAAAATTCCTCCTCTGATTCAGCTAATGCCAAACAATTATTGTTTATTTATTATACCATAGGAAGATGTGAAACTTCTCGGACTAGAGACGGAATTGAAATGGAAAATTGCGTATTGTTTAAATACCTGAAAAAGCCGAGAAGGATAGTAGTTTTTTTACCTAATATCACGTATAATAAGAGATAGTGAATTTTTTAAAAAAGGGGGATCCTTATGGCATATCAAGCACTTTATCGAGTCTGGCGTTCGCAGCGTTTCGAAGACATCGTTGGACAAAAAGCTGTGACACAGACACTAAAAAATGCTATTGTTTCCCACAAAACCTCACATGCCTACTTGTTTACAGGACCCAGAGGAACCGGAAAGACGAGTGCAGCAAAGATTTTCGCAAAAGCAATCAACTGTCCGAACAGTAAAGACGGTGAGCCATGCAACGAATGCGAAATGTGTCGATCAATTACTGCTGGTACGCAAGAAGATGTGATCGAAATCGATGCTGCCAGCAATAACGGAGTCGAAGAAATCCGATTTATCCGTGATCGGGCAAATTATGCGCCTACAAAGGCAGCGTACAAAGTGTACATTATTGATGAGGTACATATGCTTTCAACAGGAGCTTTCAATGCCTTGTTGAAAACATTGGAAGAGCCAAAAGAAAGTGTCATATTCATCTTAGCAACGACCGAACCTCACAAAATACCAGCTACGATCATTTCACGGACTCAGCGATTTGATTTTAAACGGATCAATACGGCAGATATTGTCGAACATCTTGAATTTATCTTGAAAGAATCGACTATCAGCTATGAACCAGCTGCATTGAATGTGATTGCCCGTTCTGCAGAAGGCGGGATGCGGGATGCATTGAGTATTCTTGATCAGGCAATCTCGTTTAGTGAAGGAACAATTACTTTAGATGATGCCATGCAAGTGACAGGTAGCTTAACTGACGAAATGATGGACAGTTACTTGAGCGCTTGCGTGAAAAAAGAAGTACCAGAAGCATTGGAAACATTGAACCAAATTCTCGCAGCCGGCAAAGAATCACGTCGCTTTCTAGAGGATATGTTACAATACTGCCGTGACTTGCTGATGTATCAGCAAGCACCTAACCTAGTTGAGGAACAATCGAGTACGATCAGAAGTACATTTACAGAATTGGCACAAACTGTTTCAGCGGATCAGCTGTTTTCAATGATAAAGATTTTGAGCGATACTCAAAATGAAATTCGTTTTACCAATAGTGCCGCTATTTATTTGGAAGTCGCTACAGTCAAACTTGCACAGCTACCGTCTGCTTCTGTTCCTTCAGCAGATGTATCATTTGCAGATGATCAGATAGTAAAACAGCTACAACAAGAGATTAAGGAACTAAGAAACGAAATCAAGAAACTACGCAGTAATACAGGAATTGAGAATACAAAAGTACAGCCGGTACAGCAAACAAATCATAAAAAACAGACAAGTACCTATCGTGTACCGACGGAACGAGTATATAAAGTTCTGCGGGAAGCGACAAGACAGCATCTGAACCAAGTAAAAGAAGTATGGGAAGACTTGCTGATGAGTCTATCTGTCACTCAGCGAGCAATGCTTAAAGCAAGCGAACCAGTTGCAGCTGGACCTACAGGACTAGTGATTGCGTTTGATTATGAGATTGTTTGTCAAAGAGCAGCAAATGACGAAGAATTGCAGCTTTCGGTACACAACAACTTAAGCCGAATGATCAAAGATTATGCGCCTGATCCTGTTTATATTACAAGAGAAAGTTGGCCAGAACTTCGAAGAAATTATTTGACGCAGGCACAAGAAGAGGGAACAGAAAACTCTTTTGCTTCTGAAGACTCAGAAGGAGAAATCGAGTTGCTTCCTCAAGAACAAGAAGTACCAGAAGAAACACTTGTAGTAAAAGCAGAGGAACTGTTTGGCTCCGAAGCTGTTACAGTGGTAGATGATTAATAAAAAGGAGTAGATAATTATGATGCGTGGAATGGGCAATATGCAAGGCATGATGAAACAAGTACAAAAAATGCAAAAAGAAATGGCAGAAGCACAAGAGCTGCTAAATAAAATAGAGTTTACAGGTAAAGCCACCAATGAATTGGTCAAAGCGGTTTTTACAGGCGATCGTCGCATGAAAGATATCCAAATCAATGAAGAAGTCGTTGATCCTGATGATATCGAGATGCTTCAGGATCTTGTCGTAATGGCAGTCAATGATGCGATCGCACAAATTGATGTGGAAACTGAGAAAAAATTAGGGAAATACGCAAAAGGTTTGCCAGGATTTTAGTTTTAAACTGAAGGAGTAATGAATATGCAATATCCAGAACCAATTGCGAAACTGATCGACAGCTACATGAAACTTCCAGGAATCGGTCAGAAAACAGCGACAAGACTCGCCTTTTATACGATCGATATGAAAGATGAAGTAGTAAATGAATTTGCTAAATCTTTGTTAAGTGTAAAACGCGATTTGCATTTTTGTAGTATCTGCGGAAACATCACAGAAGAAGATCCCTGCGAAATATGTAGAAATCCTTCACGTGATCGAAGCGTTATCCTAGTGGTCGAAGAGCCGAAAGATGTAATGGCAATGGAAAAAATGCGAGAATATCACGGACTTTATCATGTTCTCCATGGTGTGTTATCACCGATGGAAGGGACAGGTCCAGAAGACATCAATATTTCTTCTCTGTTGCAGCGGCTGCATGATGCAGATGTAAAAGAAGTGATTATCGCAACAAATGCAACAACAGAGGGAGAAGCAACAGCTATGTATCTCTCACGTCTGATCAAACCCGCAGGTATCAAAGTGACTCGTCTAGCACATGGTCTGTCTGTAGGTTCTGATATCGAGTATGCAGATGAAGTTACTTTATTGAAAGCTGTCGAAGGAAGACGTGAGTTATAAATTTCTAATTAAGTGTTTTTTCAGATACAATATAAAAGCAGCACAAGAGATGGGGGCAACAATGTGAACGGACTATTTATTACAATCGAGGGGCCTGATGGTGCAGGAAAAACCAGCATCTTGAATGAACTTTACCCTCTTTTGAAAGAAGTAGCAAAAACAGAAATCATTCAAACAAGAGAACCAGGAGGCATTCCGATTGCTGAAGAGATCCGAGCAGTGATCCTTGATCCAAAAAATGATCGGATGGATGAACGTACGGAAGCACTGCTTTATGCAGCGGCAAGAAGACAACATCTAGTCGAAAAGGTTCTGCCTGCTCTGGCAAAAGGGAAAATCGTTTTATGCGATAGATTTGTCGACAGTTCTCTTGCTTATCAAGGTGCAGGCCGACGCATCGGCGTTACCGAGATTGCTCGGTTGAATGAGTTTGCTACAGAAGGTACTACGCCGGATTTTACCCTTTATCTTGACGTAGATTCAGACACCGGATTAAGAAGAATCAAGAAAAACAGACAAAATCAAATCGACCGTTTAGATTCAGAAGGTTTGGAATTCCACCAGCGTGTACGTCATGCTTACTTAAAGCTGGCAGAAGAGAATCCGGAAAGAATCCACAAAGTTGATGCAAGAAAAAGCTTTGAAGAAGTGCTGCAAACAAGTTATCATACAATTATTGAACAGTATCCGCAATTTTTTGAAAACTAGGAAGGTGAACGTTTATGAAAATTATTTTAGCGATTATCCAAGACAAAGACAGCAACCGTTTATCAAATGAATTGATTGATGCAAATATCCGTGCCACAAAACTATCATCGACAGGCGGCTTCCTTAAGGCTGGAAACAGTACGTTTATCGTGGGTATTGAAGATGACCGTGTAGAAGAAGCATTGGAAATCATCAAAAAAACGTGTGAATCAAGAAAGCAATTTGTATCTACACCTGTTACACTGGATATTTCGATGGATGGGGGCGTCCCTTATCCAGTAGAAGTAGAAGTAGGCGGTGCCACAGTCTTCGTCTTACCTGTTGAAGGATTCCATCAATTTTAGGAGGAGCTGAGCTATGAATCAAGAAATAAACTTGGCTCAAATGCAACCGATCGTGTATCAGCAGCTTCAACGGAGTTTTGAGCATGGGCGTATCGCTCATGCTTATCTTTTTGAAGGGGAGAAAGGAACAGGAAAACATGAAGTAGGTATATGGCTTGCACAGCACCTGTTCTGTACCCAAATGAAAGACAATCTGCCTTGTGGAAAATGCAACAATTGTCAGCGGATCGAAAAGAAAGAACATCCAGATGTTTTGGTTATTGAACCGGAAGGACAAACCATCAAAGTCGATCAGATCAGACGTTTGCAGACGGAATTCAGTCGCAGCGGTTACGAATCAAGAAAAAAAGTTTTTTTGATCAAAGAAGCTGAAAAAATGAATAGCAGTGCGGCAAACAGTTTGTTGAAATTCTTGGAAGAGCCCCCTGGAGATTTTTTAGCGGTGTTAGAAACAGATGCAGTAGGAAGAATTCTCCCTACTATTCAATCTCGTTGTCAAGTTCTGCATTTTCAAGAACTTTCGAAAGAAGCACTGATCCATCGATTGCAAGAAGAGCAGATTCCATTGGAAAAAGCAAAACTTTTGGCTTTCTTAACAAACAGTTTAGGAAAAGCAGTTGAAATCTCTCAAGATGAATGGTTTAATGATGCTAAGGACTTGATTTATCAATGGTTCGTTTACTTGCAAAAGCAAGATACTCAAGCCTTTATCTATGTCCAAAAAAAATTGGTAAAATCATTTAAAGAAAAAACACAACAGTTTACAGGATTATCTGTCTTGATGTTTTATTATCAGGAAGCACAGCGTCAAGCAGTAGCAAACGGCGAATATGGCAAAGTGAAACAGATAAACCAGATAATTGAACGGATATTGATCGCAGAGCAGAAACTACGCAGCAATGTCAGTTTTCAGGCTGTTGCGGAACAGTTCGTTTTGCATACGATTTTTTAGCTTGCCGTAAAGGATGATGATCAAGGAGGATGGAAATGGTAGAAGTAGTAGGTGTCCGATATAGAGATGCAGGTCATATCTATTATTTTGCACCAGGAGACTCTGAATATGTTTATAATGACAAGGTATTAGTCGAATCTCAGCAATCCTTACATATTGCTACTGTTGTCCTTCCTAAAAAAGAGATTGATCCCAATGACCTTCCTGAAGCTATCCGTCCGATCTTGCATAAAGCGTCACAAGCTGAATTAGAAAAAGACAAAAAAAACAAAAAAGATGCTTATGATGCATTGAAAATCGCAAAAGAAAAAGTGCAGTTGCGTGAGTTGGAAATGAAAATGGTCAAAGCCGAATACACATTTGATCGAAATAAATTGATTTTTTCTTTCACGGCGGACGGGCGAATTGACTTTAGAGAATTGGTAAAAGATCTGGCCACTGTATTTCGTACTCGTATTGAGCTTCGACAAATTGGTGTCCGCGATGAAGCAAAGATAATAGGCGGAATTGGTCCATGTGGGCGTCCATTATGCTGTTCTTCTTTTTTAGGCGATTTCGTGCCTGTATCAATCAAAATGGCAAAAGATCAAAGTTTATCTTTGAATCCAACAAAAATTTCCGGTTTATGCGGACGCTTGATGTGCTGTCTGCAATATGAGAGCGAAGAATACGAGACAGCGAAAAAAGAACTCCCTGACTTTGGAAAAGTAATTGCTACACCTGATGGTAAAGGGAAAGTCGTAGGGTTGAATCTGCTTAGCCGTATCGTTAGTATTCGGCTGACTGGACGGGAAAATCCTGTCGAATATGAATGGGATGAATTGAAAGAATTTATCCAAGTAGGTGAGATGAATGGATAAGAGATCATTATACGACGGATTGAATCAATTAGAATCAGAGTTGAGAAATACATTAACAGAACTTGTTGAAATGAAGCATGCTTTGCATGAGATCGTAGAAAAAAATACAACTTTGGAGATGGAAAATCAACGTCTGCGGGAACACCTGCGGGAATTGAACCAAGTTGCACAAGCTCCAGCTGAAAATGTGAAGCAGGAACTTTCTAAGTCTCGTATGAATCTTGAAAAAATTTATGAAGAAGGATTCCATGTCTGCTACGATTTATATGGATCAAGAAGGGACAATGACGAGCCTTGTGCGTTTTGTCTAGAAGTGATCTATCGCGAAAGCGGTCGATGACCAATAACAAGAGGAGACTGGAGCGGAGAAATACTGCTCCAGTCTTTTTATTAAGGAGATTGTGACAGATGTATAATCAAAAAAGTTTCAAGGGAAATCCGGTATATGGGGATTTATATCTTGTACCGACGCCAATTGGAAATTTAGAAGATATGAGCTACAGAAGTGTTCGTATGCTGCAAGAATCCGATCTTATCGCAAGTGAGGATACGCGTAATACACAAAAGTTATTGAATCATTTTGAAATCCATACACCCCAAAAAAGTTTACATGAACATAATTATAAAGAACGTGTCCCTCAATTGATTGCTTTGTTAAAAGAAGGAAAAACGATTGCTCAAGTCAGTGACGCAGGAATGCCTTCCATCAGCGATCCTGGACATGAGCTAGTTTTAGCCTGCATAAAAGAAGGGATTTCTGTGATCTCTATTCCAGGACCTACAGCTGGGATGACGGCTTTGATTGCTTCAGGGCTAATGCCTCAACCATTTTTATTTTATGGCTTCCTTCCACGTAAGAAAAAAGAACAGAAAGAAACATTGAAAAAGCTAAAAGAACAGACAGCTACGCTGATTTTTTATGAGTCACCTTATCGGATCACTGCTACATTGACGAATTTCTTAGAAATTTTTGGAAATCGCCAAGTCGTTTTGTGTCGGGAATTGACAAAGGTCCATGAAGAATACCTTAGAGGAAGTACGGAAGAGCTACTCGCTTATATCGAAGAACATCCAGTAAAGGGTGAATGTTGTCTGCTTGTAGAAGGGAATTTGTTCGAAACGCCAGTGACGGAAGTTGATGAAGAGTTGGGAACGTTAAAGGAACAAGTAGAAGCAAAGATCGCTTCAGGCGAAAAACCAAATGCTGCTATCAAAGCAGTAGCGCTGAAAAATGGGCTGAAAAAACAAGAAGTCTACCGTCAGTACCATGAATTAGACTGAGATAGTATAAGTTGTCTATAATGAAAGACTAATGGGGAAATCAGCTACTAACTTTTCAAATCTCTTGAACGCGAACGAATGTTCTTGTATAATAAATAAGAGGTGAGGATGATGGAGCTGCAATTTCCTTTACATAATGATACATCAAGAAAAATCATTCATATTGATATGGATGCTTTTTTCGCTTCGGTTGAAGAACGAGATCATCCTGAGTTTCGCGGACATCCATTAGTAATTGCCAGACACCCCAGTGACACTGGTGGGCGTGGAGTAGTGACTACAGCAAATTATGAAGCAAGAAAATTCGGAATTCATTCAGCAATGAGTGCACAAAAAGCGTATGAGCTTTGTCCGCAAGCCATCTTTAAGCCTGGCGACCATCATAAATACAGCGATATTTCCAAACAAGTACGGGAAGTATTCTATCGTTATACAGATATTGTGGAACCAGTTAGTATCGATGAAGCGTATCTTGATGTGACCGAAAATAAAATCAATTGCAAGTCAGCCATCAAAATCGCCCGAATGATCCAAGCAGATATTTGGGAGAGTGTCCAGCTAACATGTTCTGCGGGAGTAAGTTACAATAAGTTTTTGGCCAAATTAGCATCAGACTATCAAAAACCTAGAGGAATCACGGTAGTTGCCCCTCAAGACGCTGTGCCATTTTTAAAAGCTTTGCCAATTGAAAAATTTCATGGGGTAGGGAAGAAAACTGTACCTAGAATGCATGAGCTAGGGATTTATACAGGAAAAGACCTATATGAATGCACAGAAATGATGTTGATTCGAAATTTTGGAAAAATGGGCTATTCTCTTTATCGTAAAGTCAGAGGAATCCATGATTCTCCAGTAAACGTTACAAGAGAGCGAAAATCTGTGGGAAAAGAGCATACTTATGGGCAGCCGTTGCAAACGGAAGAAGCAGTGCTGACTCAGTTG
The DNA here is from genome assembly GCF_035727065.1 of Enterococcus sp. E4-223. Lineage (NCBI taxonomy): Bacteria > Bacillati > Bacillota > Bacilli > Lactobacillales > Enterococcaceae > Enterococcus > Enterococcus sp. E4-223. The sequence continues at coordinate 82,356 of NZ_JAPMLH010000003.1, forward strand.
CGCCAACTAGCTGAAAAAGTAGAAGAAGCACTGAGAAGAGTCCAAAAACATGGGAAAACAGTAGTTTTGAAGGTCAGGTACACGGACTATTCTACTGTGACCAAAAGAGTGACATTGCCAGAATATATCTATAAAAAAGAAGCACTCTTTTATCAAGCAAGCCTTATATGGGAGGAAGTCTTGGGAGTAGAAAAAGGGATCCGATTGTTAGGGATTACTTTGACGAATCTGGACCCGATGACTTATGAAAACATCGTCCTTCCATTATGGGAAAATCAAGAAATATAAAAACAGCTTTGAGAGTTGAAACCGGAAATCCGTTTTCTCTCCCAAAGCTGTTTTTATATTAAGTCTTGCTTTTTGATTTGTTCATAGGTTTCTGTTGCATCCGTACATTTTCCCCAAATCACAACTTGATTGGATTCTAAAGATTTTTGGACGTCAATGATCCGCTGGTTGCTACTTCCACGAAATTGTAGTTTTAGGTCACGTTTGCTTAAGTCAAAGCGTCCGTCAACAAGGATATCGATTTGCGAAAGGAGTTCTAATTTATCTTCTGAATCTTGTAGCAATTCATCAAAGGTATAGCCTGTCCATGACCAGATATCTTTTGTCGTACCGAACTCTTTTCGGATACGTCGTACGACTTGCAGACAAACATCTGTATTCAAAAAAGGCTCGCCACCAAGTAAAGTTAATCCTTGCACGTAATCGTTGCGCAAGTCAGAAATGATTTGTTCTTCTAATTCAGGTGTGAATGGTTTGCCATATCGGAAATTTTGTGCAGCTTTGTTGAAGCAGCCTTCGCAGGCAAATAAGCAGCCACTAACGTAAAGACTGTTGCGGACACCTTCACCATCGACAAAATTAAACGGTTTGTAGTCAGCAATATAGTTTTGGCTGTAGTCTTTTGCTAACCATTCTTTTGGTTTTGGATTTCTCATAAAAAAACTTCTTTCATTTAAGGTTCAAAGATATAGCTATTGAAGATAAAATCTACTCGACCACATAAATAAGAACAAACTGACCTAAATCCATTATTCAAGAAAGCTTGCTCTTATTTTGATAGAGGGCGTTCAAAGATACAAAGCCATCGAAAGAGGGTGGTGAAAAAAGACTTGTCATAGCCTCTTATTCTGAATAAACGGTGTTCAAAAGCTTGCATCTGCAGTAATAAGCCCAACTAAACGAAAAATATGAGGAGCTATTTTTGTTTAGCTGTTCTTATTACTTGATGCAGGACAGCTTTTTCACAACCTCATTTCATGTGTTTCACACGTGAGGAAATTTCTTTATGGCGGCCATGTACCATCGGACGAGCTTGCGGATTTCCTAAATAGCCACAAGTACGTTTGACTACATCACATGTTTTTGGATCATGATTTCCACATTCTGGACATTCGAATCCTCGTTCTGTCGGTTTGAAATCACCTTCGAAACCACATTGATAGCAATGATCGATTGGCGTATTCGTACCAAGATACCCGATTTTGTCATATGCAAAATCCCATACAGCTTCTAAAGCTTTCGGATTTTGTTGGAGCATAGGGTATTCACAGTAGTGGATGAATCCACCTGAACAATATTTTGGATAATCCTTCTCAAATTCCAATTTTTCAAATGGCGTTGGGTTTTTACGCACATCATAGTGGAAACTGTTTGTATAATATTCTTTATCTGTGATATTTTCGATGATGCCGAATTTTTCTGTATCCAAACGGCAGAAACGGTCAGTTAGACTTTCACTTGGAGTTGAATAGACACTGAAATGATAACCATATTCATCCCCCCATGCATCTGCATTAGCTTTTAATTCTTTGACGATATCAAGTGTGAAAGCTTTTGCTTCTGGGTTTGTTTCCCATTCGCCACCGAAGAAAGCTGAAGCAACTTCATACAATCCAATGTAGCCTAACGATACAGTAGCTCGACGGTTTTTGAATAATTCATTGACAGAATCGGTACGTGAAAGACGTTTCCCGAAAGCACCATACATATATAAAATTGGCGCATTTGCTGGAATGGCTTCTTTACAACGTTCTACACGATAGAGAAGCGCATCTTTCATGATTTCTAAGCGGTCAGACAGTAACTGCCAGAATTTATTCTGATCTCCTTTTGATTCGATCGCGATTCTTGGCAAATTCAATGTAACAACACCTAAATTCATTCGTCCGACATTTACTTCTTGACCATTTTCGTCTTTCCAACCTTGCAAGAATGAACGACAGCCCATAGGTACTTTGAAACTTCCAGTTAATTCAACGATTTTATCGTAATTCAGAATATCAGGATACATTCTTTTCGTTGCACATTCCAATGCTAGTTGTTTGATGTCGTAATTAGGATCTTCAGGGTTTAAGTTCACACCTTTTTTCAAAGTGAAGATCAGTTTAGGGAAGATAGCTGTCCGCTTTTCACTCCCTAATCCATTGATTCGAATCTGTAAAATTGCTTTTTGAATTTCTCTTTCAAACCAGTTTTCTCCTAGTCCAAATCCTAATGAAGTGAAAGGAGTTTGTCCATTTGAAGTAAATAAGGTATTGATTTCATATTCCAAACTTTGCATAGCATCGAAGATATCTTTTTTGGTTTTTGCTTTTGCATATTCTTTTTGTCGTTCTGGCGAATCGATCCATTCTTCCGCATCTTTTAGATGTTTTTTATAGTTCAATTCTGCAAAAGGAGCAAGCAATTCATCTGTTCGGTCGGCAGAACAGCCACCATATTGACTTGACGCTACATTGGCAATAATCTGTGAGATTTGTGCTGTGGCGGTCTGGATAGATTTTGGCGATTCGACTTCGGCATTGCCGATTTTGAAACCATTGTTCAGCATGCCTTTGAAATCAATCAAGCAGCAATTCGTCATCGGTGTATAAGGATGATAATCCAAATCATGGTAATGGATATCGCCTTTTTGATGCGCATTTGCTATATGTGGTGGCAACATTTTCAGTCCGATTGATTTTCCAACGATCCCGGCTGTCAGATCTCGCTGTGTATTGAAAACATTACTGTCTTTATTTGCGTTTTCGTTCACGACAGTTTGGTCCTTGTTGATTAGCTTTTCAATCGAAAAGTTGATATCTGTTGCTTTACTGCGAGCAAAATCTCGTTTGGTACGATAATTGATGTACTCTTCTGCTAATTCATATTCGTTTTTTTCTAGTAATATATGTTCCACGATGTTTTGAATCTCATAGATTTTGACATTTTCAGCAAACCGGCTTTTGATTTCTTGGACAACCAAGTCTGCAATCATTTGAATTTTTTCGTAAGTAAGTGGTGATAATGAGCCGTGAATTTTCTTTTCTGCTTTGATCAGTGCTTCATTGATCTTTTGTTCATCGAAATCAACATGGCGGCCATCGCGTTTGATGACTTTCATCTGGGATGTCTCTGGCTGCTGAGTAACGACAGTTTTTTCTTCATAATTTACTTTCATTATCTTCAACTCCTGCTAAATTGTTCTTGTCTATCATAAAACAAAATCTGGGAAGGAGCAACTAAATATCGGCTATATATAGTATTCAATGTGCTGTATAATTGGATTTCTATACTATATGTAGTGTATATTTTATTGTGAAAAAAGGTGAAAACTTGTAGCTGGTGGATTTGTTTTTTGCATATTTAATTTTGCTGAATAAAATAATTGAATAAAATTTTTTATTCAGTCCAAGTAAAAGTGACAAAAACATAAGAGCAAATTATTCGTAGATATGCTACTATGCAAATAAATAGAAATGAAAAATGAAAGAGGAGGAGAAGAATTGGAAAAGATGATCGAAGTGAAACATCTAAGTAAAAGCTACGGCAGCAAACTTTCTCCCGTCAAAGCCTTAGATAATATCTCATTCACAGTAGAAGAAGGCGAGTTTGTTGGGATTATGGGCCCAAGTGGTGCAGGAAAGACAACGCTGATGAATATCTTGTCCACGATCAATTTGCCTACGATGGGCAGTGTCTCGATCCAAGGAAAAGAAATCACAAAAATGAAAAATAGTGAGCTCAGTGACTTTCGTCGAAAAAAACTAGGATTCATTTTTCAAGAGTTCAATTTGATCGATACCCTAAATGCAAAAGACAATATCCTATTGCCCCTAGCAGTTGAACGGATGACTAAAGAGGAAATGGAAAAGAGAGTAAGACATGTAGCTCAATTGTTGAATATAGAAGAACTGCTCAAACGGTATCCCGATGAACTTTCTGTCGGACAGAGACAACGAATTGCAGCTGCTAGAGCACTTGTTGTTCAGCCGCAAGTGATTTTTGCAGATGAACCAACTGGCTCTTTGGACTCGAAGTCGGCTACAGAATTGTTGAACTACTTGAAGACCATGAATCAAAAAGAAAAAGCAACGATACTGTTAGTCACCCATGATCCATATACAGCAAGCTACTGCGATAGAATTTTATTTATTAAAGATGGTGTGATTTTTTCTGAAGTTGTCAGAAGAGGGACAAGAAGAGAGTTCTTTGAGAAAGTAATAGACATGCAGGCGACGATTGGCGGAGGAGGAAAAATGAATGCTGTATAAACTAGCCGTTAAAAGTTTTTTTCGGCAGTCACGAGGCTATCTTGTTTATTTTTTCAGTTTGACTTTATCCGTAATGATCTATTATTCCTTCAGCGCAATGACCTACGATCAATCTTTAGTCAGAAGAGCAAGTCAAGATACTTCGATAGATGGTGGATTGAGTTTTGGCGGATTTATCATTACTGTTGTTTTGCTTTTTTTCGTATTCAGTGCCAACCGATTTTTCTTGAATAGAAGGCAAAAGGAAATAGGCATCTATCAGCTTTTTGGTATGAATAAACTGCAGATATCAGGTATATATGTGTTAGAAATCATGATAATTGGATTGTTCGCCTGCATTTCTGGGATATTACTCGGTATTATTTTTTCCAAACTCTTTTCAATGATTTTGGTTCGAATGATGGATATGGATCTTACTAGTCCATTTTTTATCTCCATTTCATCAGTAGTAGATACTTTATTTGCTTTTTTCATCATCCTTTTAGCAGTATCTGTATATTCAATATGGAAAATATGGCGCTATCCAATGATTCGAAGTTTTGGAGAAAAAGAACAAGCAGATAGTTCAACAATGCGCTTCAGGACAAGGCACCGATTACTCGCAGTCATCGGGTTACTGCTTTTAACGAGCGGATATTTTGGAGCTAGTCATTTTAGGGAAATCACTTCATGGATGATCAGTTATCATTATCTTGATACATTAGTTTTCTTTTTTCCTTTTTTAATTTTTTTCGTTTGTGTGGTCGGTACTTATTTGTTTTTCTGTTATACATTTCGGTTATTTTTGATCATATTGAGTAAATGGAAGATTTATTACTATGGTATCAATTTTTTGATAATGGGTAACACGCAAGTTCATTTGCTCAAAAGTTGGCGTACAAATTCTCTGATTACAGTCATTCTCGGAATTTCTTTAATGACAATTGGCGGCACGGCTAGTATCTCTACTATTTTATCCTACCAGGAGAAAGTTTCCTCCCCGATGGACTATCAGTTTGATGTTGAGACAGAGAAAAAAATCAAGCCGATTCTAGCAGAGGAAGGGCAGAAGATAACTAAAGAAATCACCTTGCATTATAAAGTCATTGGGAGTATCTATAGTCAAAATCTCGAAGAACCTATGTTTCAAACTGCTAATCTGATCACAGAAACACAATATCAAGCCTTCAGAAAAGTTAATCCAGATTTGCCGAACATTTCTTTGAAATCACCTGGTCATACTGTTTTGCTTGATCAAATGCAAACTCTTTTTCGGAATATTTCATTATATGGATCTAGTATTGGACTGCCAGATAATCAAGAATTGAAGATTCAACAAATGCTTCCAAGTGTATTAGGTGACGAAACAATGGTATATCTAAGTCCTGTACTGATTGTAGATGATACCGTTTTTGAAAAAGCAAAAGGTGTGGATTATCAAGTAGTCAATGTAGATGTATCAGGTGGAAATAATGAAAAAATAGATGAACGACTGAGCAATGACCTGTCGATAAAGTGGCTCAATGCTGTTTATTATTCTTATGATATCGTAAATGGAAGTCTACAAGGAGAAATTAGCACAAAGAAACTTCCGGATGACCAAATGAAGGAAGCACAATTTAGCCAAGAAAGCTCTCGTTTGAATTTCTCTTCTAGCTATTCGAAATTGCGTGCAGTCAATCGGCGAATCGGTATCAATATTTTTGTCACACTATTTGTCGGGATGATCGTGATTATTGCTACTGGTAGTATTTTGACAGTCCGGCAATTAGCAGAAGCAGAGGAAGAAAAAGAAAATTATCACCTATTGACTAAGCTGGGGATTCCACAAAGAAGGATCAGACGGATGATCTTCGAGCAAAACGCACTTACCTTCTTTCCACCCATGATATTAGGGATCACTCACGCAGTATTTGCAATCAATGTCTTCACTCAGTATATAAAAACTGCCGATTACTGGTTGGCTTATCTTGTGAGTGGCTTATTGATCCTTATCTATCTTTTGCTTTATGTCATTACGAGTCAGTTATATTGTCGGATTATCGAGGAATGATATACGGAATAAGACAAGATAATAAATAGAACTAAATTTTGAATACCATTTATTTGGAATAAGAGGTTGTGACACGATTTTTGTCACAACCTCTTTATTTTTTATATTTTTTAAAAGTACGAGAAATTATAAAGAAAAAAGCAGTGATTTGATGTGCTATTTTTATAAAAGCTATGTGACAAAACTGTTAGTAAAAAAACGGTTTCTGTAAGCTAGACACATGTTTCTTTTTGTCAAAATTAGTTACACTTTGTGTGAGGTTATATGAGGAGGGAATCCAATGAACAAATGGCGCTCTAATCCAAAATTGAATTATTGGGGAAAATTCATCATTCGAACAATTTTTTATAGTGCAGTACTGCTGTTCCTGATTTATCTGTATCACTATAAAAATATTCAAGGAGGAACTTTTATCTATAACGAATTTTAGGAGGAAGAGTATGGAAATCAAAACGATTATTGAAGCAATCGATGATTGGGGAATAAATGAACCTGATCGAGTTGCTTATCAGGCGGATGAGACGCATACTTTTGGTGAATTGAAACAAGCATCAGACGCACTTGCTTATTATTTAGAAAAAAAGGTAGAAGGTGATGGACCAATTGTCGTTTTTGGCAATTTGGAGTTTGAAATGATTGTCTCATTTCTAGGGGTTGTCAAATCTGGCCATGCCTATTTGCCGATTGAAGAGCATACACCCAAGGAGCGTATCCTGTCGATCTTTCGGGTGGCTAAACCATCTATGGTCATCAGTATCGGGGACTGGATAGAAGATATTCCTTCGGTTCCTGTCATAACAAAAAAAGAATTTCAAGAAATCAAGAAGATACCAGTAGGATTTTATCCCAGAAATAGCGTAAAAGGTACAGAAAATTTTTATATTATTTTTACTTCTGGTACTACTGGAGAACCAAAAGGCGTACAAATCAGTCATGATAATCTAGTCAGCTTTGTTCAATGGACGATGGAAGACTTTGGGATCAAGCCTGGTATGCATTTCTTAGCCCAAGCGCCATTTTCTTTTGATTTATCGGTATTTTCTATTTATCCTGCATTAGTTTCTGGCGGAATGCTGAAGCCGTTAAATAAAGCAGTTGTTCAAGACTTTCGTCAATTATTCGCGACATTGCCAGCCTTGAAGTTGAATGTGTGGGTTTCTACTCCATCATTTATGGATATTTGCTTGATGGAACCTACATTCAATGGAGAAAATGTGCCGGAATTGGACATGTTTTTATTTTGCGGAGAAGAATTGACGAAAAAAACTGCAGAAAGTCTACTTGATCGATTCCCAAATGCACGGATATATAATACTTACGGTCCAACAGAAGCAACTGTAGCTATTTCAAGTATTCAGATTGACCAGCATGTACTAGATAGTTATGACCGACTACCGATTGGCTACGTAAAAAAAGACACGAAAGTTTCTATTGTCCAAGAAGGCAAACCTGTTTCAAAAGGAGAAACGGGTGAAATCATTATTGCAGGACCAAGCGTATCAAAAGGCTACCTGAACAATCCCGAAAAGACAGCTGCTGCGTTCTTTTGTCAAAATGACTTAGCAAGTTACCATACAGGGGATGCAGGTAGACTAGATGAAGATGGGCTTTTATTTTATGAAGGACGTATGGATCAGCAGGTCAAATTACATGGATACCGGATTGAACTCGGGGATATCGAACATTATCTGCTCCAAGACAACCGAATCAAACAAGCTGTCGTCGTACCAAAATACCAAGGAACAAAAGTACAGCAGCTGGTTGCTTTTGTCGTATTAGAAAACAAAACGAAACAGCCGGATTTTCAGTTGACTAAATCTATCAAAGAACAATTACTAGAAGTTGTGATGGATTATATGATTCCTCAGAAGTTCCATTATGTCGATCTGCTGCCTCAGACAGTTAATGGAAAAATCGATCGAAAAAAATTAACAGCTGAGGTGAATCCTGAATGATGTTACCTCATATGATCCCTTATGCAGAGCCGTTTTATTTTTTTCTTTTAGCCATTGCGCTTGTACCGATCGTTCTATCTTTATTGATATGGGAAAAAAGATTACCAGTTTATCAATCAGCAGTGACACTTTTCTTTTTATTTGTCAGCTTTGGAGGTAATTATTGGCAACAGGGAGCGGCGCTGATTGGGTATGTTTTGTGGCAGACGATACTTGTATGGGGCTATTTTGTTTATCGGCAAAGGAAAAATCAGACAGGATGTTTTTTTGCCGCCGTTATTTTAGCGATAATTCCACTGTTTTTAACGAAAGTGACTCCTTTTTTTGAACATGGAAAAGCATCGTTACTTGGTTTTTTAGGAATCTCTTATTTAACCTTTAAATCTGTACAAATGATCATGGAAATAAGAGATGGCATGATCAAAACATATAAGCCATTTCGTTATATCCAGTTTCTGCTGTTCTTTCCAACAATCTCTTCTGGACCAATCGATCGCTATAGGAGATTTGAAAAAGATCAGCTCCATCCGCCTGTTCGTGATAAATATGTTGATCTTTTGGGAAAAGGCGTCCAAAATATTTTTGTAGGTTTTTTATATAAATTCATTATCGGTTATTATTTTGGTCAAGTACTGCTTCCTGTAGTGGGACGCATTGCCTTACAGCATGGTGGTATTTCATGGGCATTAGTAGGTTATATGTACGTGTACAGTATGTATTTGTTTTTTGATTTTGCTGGCTATAGCTTATTTGCAGTCGGTACAAGCTACATGATGGGGTATCAGACACCAATCAATTTCAATAAACCTTTTTTATCATGGAATATCAAAGAATTCTGGAATCGTTGGCATATGACGCTGTCCTTTTGGTTCCGTGATTATGTATATATGCGATTGATGTTCTTCATGATGAAGAAAAAATTTTTTAAAAGCAAGATCGTAATGTCAAATATCGGTTATTTTGCTTTGTTTCTTCTAATGGGTATATGGCATGGATTGACGTGGTACTACATCGTATATGGACTGTATCATGCTTGTCTGATCTGTCTGACAGATGCATGGATCCGATTTAAGAAGAAGCATAAAGAGCAGTTGCCTTCTAACAAATTTACGCATGGCTTAGCCGTATTTTTGACATTTCAAGCAGTATGTTTTAGCTTCCTGATTTTTTCAGGATTTTTAGATAAACTTTTTTTTAGCTAACGAATAGTGACATATTAATTTATATAACAAAGGAGAAAAGGAAAATGGAAGAACAAATTTTATCAATCTTAGAAGAAATAACAGGAACAGATGAAGTAAGAAAAAATCGTGATATTGATCTATTTGATGAAGGGTTGCTTGATTCTTTAGCATCTGTTCAATTATTAGTCGAGCTAGACGGAGAGCTGGATATCCAAGTCCCTGTATCTGAATTCGAGCGAGAGGATTGGAGCACACCGAATAAAATCATTCAACAAGCAACTGCATTGAAGGGTTGAGTATGAAAAAGAAACTTTTTGCTATTTTCGGCCCGGTTGTTTTAGCTGTTGGCTTACTGTTTGTGTTTTTTACCTCCTCCTATCAAGTAGATATCTCTAATCCAGAAACGATTAGACGTGCCTCTTCTTCCATGTCAGTGAACGTGTTGAAAGGAGATGCGATAAAAAATTATGCATTATCTGAAAAACAATATATTCCTTTTTTTGGCTCAAGTGAATTAAGCAGAATCAGTCCATTTCATCCGTCTGTTCTGGCAGAAAAATACCAGCGAAACTATCGTCCATTTTTGCTGGGAGCACCCGGGACACAATCGTTAAGCCAATATATGATGATGCGTTCTGCAGGAGATGCTATGAAAAACAAGAAAGTGGTCTTTATTATTTCTCCTCAGTGGTTCGTTAAAAATGGTGTAAAAACTGATTACTTTAATACGTATTATTCTGAACTTCAAACATACGACTGGTTGTTTTCAATGAAGAAAGTAACGCCTGCTGATCGCTATTTAGCTAGAAGATTATTAACTTTCTCAAAAGTAAAAGAGAATGATACGTTGACGGCGATTCTGCAAACGATCAAAAAAGGGAAGCTACCTTTACCTGAATCTTTGAATCAGCTGCGCAGCCAATGGAACATGCTGAAGAGAGAGGATGAAGTATTCAGCAATATTGGGTTGAAAGATCGACAGCAAAAAATCGATCATGAGTCAAAACGATTACCAAAACAATACCAAGAAACAGAATTATCCATTTTAGCAAATCAAATTGGAGAACGAGAAACGACGAATAATCCATTCGGGTTGAAAAACGATTTTTATACGCATCGTATCCGAGCCCACGAGCCAGAGCTCAAACAGTCACAAAAAAATTGGGATTATCGTTTTTCGCCAGAATTTTCTGATTTTCAGCTGGTCTTGGATCAATTAGCAAAAAACCATAACGAAGTATTGTTCATCATCCCACCGGTTAACGAGAAATGGAGCGATTATACCGGACTATCTCAAGAAATGTTACAAGGATTTGCCAAAAAGATCAAATTTCAATTAAATAGCCAAGGATTCAATCGAATAGCTGATTTTGTCAATCAAGCGGGTACCAACTATTTTATGGAAGACACGATCCATCTAGGCTGGAAAGGCTGGTTGGCTGCAGATCAACAGATCAGACCGTTTTTAGAAGAAAATCATATTACTGCTAGTAAGTATCATCTTGACGATGCTTTTTTTAGCAAATCTTGGCAACATCAAATACCAGATAAACTACAATTAAAATAAAGAAAACAGGCGAGTGTTGCTCGCTTGTTTTCTTTATTTTTGAATATTCTGAATAAAAGATAAAAATACCAAGTTTGCCTGAACAAAAATCATAAGCAATGGTATAATCACAATATGAATATAGAAATGGGGGAAAACATTTGGATACAAAAGAAGAACAGCTACTTATTGATTTAACTTCTGCAAAAGGAGTACCTGGAAATGAAGAAGAGGTAAGAGAAGTATTCAGAGAATATGCCAAACCATTCGCTGATGATATTTTTTATGACGGTTTAGGCAGTGTGATTGCCAAACATGGTGCTGGCGGAGGCCCCAAGGTCTTTATTTCTGGACATATGGACGAAGTTGGTTTTATGGTAACAAAAATAACCGAAAAAGGATTCTTGGAATTCCAAACTCTTGGAGGTTGGTGGGGGCAAGTCATGCTTGCTCAGCAAGTTGAAATCAAAACACGTGAAGGGAAAATCGTCCACGGTGTGATTGGTTCCAAACCACCACATGTTTTAACACCTCAAGTAAGAAATAAACCTTATGAAATAAAGGATATGTTCATTGATATTGGCGCATCAACCCAAGAAGAAGCCAAAGAGTGGGGCATACGTCCTGGAGATATGGTCACTCCATATATTGAATACAAACGAATGAATGGCAGTAAATATTTACTGGCAAAAGCATGGGATAATCGTATTGGGACAGCTGTTTCTCTGCGAGTATTAGAGAATCTATCTAAAGAAGCACACCCAAATGTTTTATTCGCAGGAAGCGATGTGCAAGAAGAAGTAGGCTTGCGAGGTGCTCGAACAAGTACACATCTTGTAAATCCCGATATTGCTTTTGCTTTAGATACTGGTACAGCAGGAGACACTCCAGGAATGACACCAAAAGAAGCAGATTCGATTTTAGGAAAAGGCCCACAGATTTTGATTTTTGATGCATCTATGATTCCGCATAAAAAATTATTGAATTTTGTTATTGATGTAGCAGAGGAAATGGATATTCCATTCCAATATACAGTGATTTCTGGCGGAGGAACTGATGCAGGACAAATGCATTTGACAAGAGATGGTGTTCCGTCTGTAGCCATTACCGTTCCTGTTCGTTATCTGCATTCCCATACATCAGTGATTCATGAAGATGATTATTTGAATACAGTGAAACTAGTCACAGAATTAGTGAAACGGCTTGATAGTGAAACAGTTGAAAAAATTCGGAGTTATGAATAATGAATAATAGAATACCTATTTCTGAATATCGGAAAAAAGCACGAGTTTCTTTGGAAAATCAATGGGGAATCAATACTTGGCTTGTTTTCTTATCTATAATATTTACGAGCGTCATCCAGAACTTTTTTGACGGTTTCAGTCCTTTTCCGGAAGAAAGCATGCAGCAGCACTTATTGAGTTTTCTAGTCGATAATTTACTTTTATTCGCATTCAACTATGCATTGTTTTACATTGCGCTAGTAGTTGTACGGGGTGGCAGACCAAAAAGTAACCTTTTATTTTCAGTTTTCCAAAGAAAGTATTTTGGTTCGATACTTGGCATCAATTTGATCAATTAAGTCATCAACTGGCTACTCAACAGTTTAATCTTTCTGCCCATGTTTTTAATCAGCGGAGTGAGTACTTATATGCAGCTGCTTTTCAGTTCAAATGCGGTACCTACGGGTGTCATGCCAGAAGATTTTCTTGATATCAGCTTTGTTTTATCGATGATAGGGATGATTTTTGTTTCAGCACTCATCATGAGTATTGTTGGCGGTTTATTCCAATTTGCTGCATGGACAAAGTTCGACTATCCTGATTTGTCGGTTATTCAATGTTTGAAATATGGCTGGTTTTTATTGAAAGATAGAATTGGTACGTATATTTTGTTGCAGCTGTCTTTTATCGGCTGGTATTTGCTAGGAGCAATCGCTTTGTTCATCGGTCTTTTGTGGGTCATTGTTTATGTGAATGTGTCAGTTGCAGAATTTTATGAACAAGCACGGATTGAAAAAGGAGGTCCAGACGCCTATTTTACTTAGCATGTAAGCAGTTTATTCATCAAAAAAATAACTTTTGTGGTAGGATAAATCTTTGAGGGGGAATGTACGATGAAATTAACTGTTTTAGGATGCTTAGGAGCGTATCCTTATAAAAATCAAGGGACAACAGGTTATTTGCTTCAATCTGACGAGTTCAATTTGTTGATCGATGCAGGTAGTGCTACGCTGATCAAATTACAAGAACACCTTGATCCACTTGATCTAGATGCTGTGATCCTTAGCCATTATCATCATGATCATATTGCTGACCTTGGTGTATTACAGTATTACTGGCAACTTCATCCTAAGAGAAATCCGGAGACATTGCTTTCAATTTATGGACACACAAAAGATTCCATTCACTTTGAAGAATTGACGATGGAAAATGTCTCAAAAGGACATCCTTATTTTGAAGCTGAAGAATTAAAAATTGGTCCTTTTCTGATTACTTTTATGGAAACAATCCATCCAGTAGTATGTTACGCCATGCGTATCGTAGAAGAAACAACGGGGAAAGTATTCGTATTTACAGGTGATTCAGGTTATTTGGAAAGTTTCGCTGATTTTGCGAAAGATGCTGATTTGTTTCTAGCAGATACCTATCTTTTTGAAGGAAATGAACATCATCATGCCCATTTCACTTCAAAAGAAGCTGGAGAACTTGCGAAATCAGCTAACGTAAAGAAACTTGTACTTACACACCTACCTCAGTTTGGTGATTTAGAACAATTGAAAAATGAAGCGCAAAAGGCAGCAGGCAAAGGAATTGATGTAGAACTTGCTGCAGTTGACAAAGTGTTTAACATTTAGGAGGAAGAACATGATTTTTGTACCAAATGAAAACCACGACCCAAGAATCAATTTAGCAATTGAACAATATTTGCTGCAAGAAATGCCTTTAGATGAACCTATTTTGCTCTTTTATATCAATGAACCTTCAATCATCATCGGCAGAAACCAAAATACGCTTGAAGAAATCAATCGAGATTATGTGGAAGAAAATGGCATTCATGTTGTCCGTCGCTTAAGTGGAGGCGGAGCTGTCTACCATGATTTTGGAAACCTGAACTTTAGTTTTATCATGCCTGATGATGGGGATTCATTCCGTGACTTTGCGAAAGTAACACAGCCAATCATCCAAGCACTTCATGAATTGGGTGTTGCTGGGGCGGAATTGAAAGGCCGAAATGATCTAGTCATTGATGGCATGAAATTTTCTGGCAACGCGATGTATGCTACCAACGGTCGGATGTTTGCTCATGGAACAATTATGTTCGACTCTGATATCAATGAAGTAGTCAATGCATTAAAAGTAAAAAAAGACAAAATCGAATCAAAAGGAATCAAATCGATCCGTTCTCGTGTAACGAATATCAAGCCATTTCTTCCAGAAGAAAAGCAAAAAATGACAACAGAAGAATTTCGTCAAGAAATCTTGTTGAAAATTTTCGGCGTAGAGTCAGTAGAAGAAGTAAAAACGTACGAATTGACTGATGAAGATTGGAAAAAAATCAATCGAATCTCTGAGGAATATTATCGAAATTGGGATTGGAATTACGGGAAGTCTCCAGATTTCAATTTCTCTCGCCAAAAACGTTTTTCTATCGGTTCGATTGAAGTCCATTTGAATGTCTCAGAAGGAATGATCAAAGAAGCAAAAATCTTTGGCGATTTCTTCGGACTAGGAGATATCTCTGACGTGGAAAAAAAATTGGTTGGACAGAAATATGATAAAGCATCTCTATCAAAAATAGTCAGCCAAATTGATGTGAAGAAATATTTTGGTGCGATAGAACCAGAAGAATTGCTTACCTTACTTTATTGAAAATAAAAAATAGCGGAATCCACATATATGGATTCCGCTATTTTTTATACAGGATTCGGGTAATTTCGAGAGAGTTGAACAGTGATCCGATCAATGAAAGTATCTTTTTCCTGCGTTAGTGTTCCTGTGTAACGATCCGCTACGTCTTTCATCATCATTAAGTCAAAACGTTCCTGATCATCTAATTCTTCTGTGATGCCTCGACTAAATAGGTTTGTATCGTAATGTGCACTATGTTCGCAACAAATGACGAAATGTTCCTCTTGTTCGTGTATCGACAAATAAATTTTTCGATACAGTGGATTTTCGATGGCATGAGTTTCTCTAAAGGAATGCTCTAAAGCGTGGATCAAAAGTTGAGCCAGATCGTCATCGTTGATAGGAAGTTCTTCGGGAAGATCTGCTTGGAAGGTTATCTGAATATTCCGTTTGGCAGCTAACTTCTGGTAACGCGCTAAGATAAGATTTGTCACCTGGTGGTTGCAAAAAGAACACAGCATTTCGAAATTTTTTGCTTCTTCTAATATCTTTTCCACATAGTTTTTAGCTTTTGTTTGGTCCGTATGCATTAAATCTTGCAGATTCTCCATCTCTTGGACAAATTCCAGGCGAAGTGTATTTACTTCTTGGATATGCTGTCGAAGCTGCTCATAATGTTGCTCCAACAAATCATTTTTGATTTTTAAGAAATCTGCTTGTCTCCGATCTTTGTCGGTATTTAAGATGTGATCGATTAGATTGTAGCTGATAATAACGATTAGAATGATAATATATAAAATCGTAGACCAATTGATCGTTGTTTGATAGATACCTAATGCCGTTTGGATGTAAATCAAGCAATGGATAATGGCTACCAAGACGATCCAAGGTGTACAAGCTACATAAAAACGGTTATTCTTATATGCTTCGCCAATGCATGCAAGTGAAGTGACTAAAGTGCTTATAACACTAGCAATATTAGCAATCGGCATTAATTCAGGAAGTTCTGCAGGAGTAAAAGTTGCATAAAGCAGAACGCCGATAAAAATCAAAAGTTGGAACGTACAAAAAATTCCGTACCATTTTTTATAGTAAAACATTCGGCTCCAATAGTAGCAGATGATGAAAGCTGACGTTAAGATAATAAATAAATGAGATAAAAAAGAATGAACGAATGGTTCAAAAAGAATACCACTTAAAATATCTTCTGATACAGCTTCAAATCCTAATGCCAAAGCAAAGCAACTTAAGAGAATAAGTGAGTATTCAAGACGTTTTTGTTTATACATCAAGTAGATCGTATAGAAAAAGGTCCCTATAGCGATAAAAACAGCGATTATCATCGTCAATACTTGCGGCACTGATTGTGAATAAATAAAACTAATCAATGGTCCAGTTGTTCCTAGATAAACTTTCGGTGGCAGTCCAGCATAGTTCTGATAAGGAGATGAGACTGTAAGAGTCAATTTTTTTCCGATATAATTTGCTGGTAAATCTATCACAGCCAATGAGAGTCCGGGATTGCTTTCTTCCTGATAATCTTTCCGTTGGTATAAAATCTTTTCGCCTAGATATACAGTAATCCATTGATGGTTTCCTTTGATTAGTAAATTTGCTTCGTCCAACGGTTTTTCAAGTGTCGTTTCCATAATGAATGTTTCGTCTTTATCCACGGTAGGAATCGTACGAGTGTACTTGCTGTCAAACTTAAAATCAGGATCATCTTTTGTATAGAAAACCCACGAATCTTTTATTTCTTTCATTTGATTGCTGTCCGCAGGAGAAAAAATAAAATAAAAGAAATAAGCAATTCCCGTTAAAAATAACAATGATAATATAATGATTATGCTCCACTTTATACGTAAATAAAAAGATTCTTTTTTATTATATATGTTATTAAAAAAAGCCATAAAGGTATTCCTTTCTAAAACTTGTAATGTTAGGGTAAACGTTTTTTAAACTAACGTCAATTATTTATAATAAAAAATGAGATAAAGATGAGGAAATAGAATTAGAAACATGTAATTATTAAAGGGAAACATTTTTACAGCTATAATTTGAAAAAAATTTATCGTTATTATATGATTAAGAAGGATTGAATAAAGAAAGAAGTTGAAAACGATGCCTGATTACAAAAAAATAACTTTTATAAGTTCTATAACGTTGATTATATTTTTAATTCTTATTCTTCTCGTCGTCTTGGTTCCCCGAATTTTTGGTTTGACTCCTTATATTATTGAGGACAAAGAAATGAGTCCATATTATGCACAAGGAAATCTGATATATGTACGACCGAAAAATACAAATGAGATTTTAGTCGGAGATATTATTACATATTATGAAAATTCAGGAAAAAAAATCTCGACGCGTCGCGTAATAGCCGTTGAAAACAACCACGAAGATTTTTATACAAAAGCTGATACAAAGACTTATATTGAGCCTGGAGTAGTAAAAAAGAGAAATATTATCGGTAGTCCCATCTTTCAGATTCCATATATTGGACTAGTCCTTTCGAAAACGGCATTTGCATGGATTCAGGGGTTATTCTTTACGATTGCTTTTTGCCTAACAGGAATCACAGCATGGAATACTTTTGTAGAGTTGAAAAAGAAGCGGAGACGAACACAGAAATTTTTGTAAGAATGTTAAAAACATAAATGTATTCCAGAGATCCAACGATTCTTCTGAACATGAAACACGAGAAAACACTCATGCAGCTTGTAGATTTAGTCAGTTGTTCGTATAATGTGTGAAGAGGAGGAGTAGTATGCGCAATGAAATGATGCATCGTCCTGTAGTCAAAGAAGAACTATTGGATTTTATGCGTACCCAGCAAAAAAAATTACCGGGTGAGCTAGGCAAACTGGAAGAAGAAGCTCATGTAGCAGAAGTACCAGTTATTCCCCATGAAACAGTTGTATTTTTGAAATTTTTACTTGGACAGCTTCAGCCTGAACGAATCTTGGAGATCGGAGCAGCTATCGGTTTTTCATCAAGTGTCATGGCCACGACAATCGGAGAAAACGCTCATGTTACGACAATTGATCGTTTCGATGTCATGATCGAGAAAGCTAAAAAAAACTATGAACGTCTAGGACTGACAGATAAAGTGACTTTGCTTGAAGGTCAAGCAGCAGATATCTTGCCGGAGTTGTCTGGTCCGTATGACTTTATTTTTATGGATAGTGCAAAATCAAAATATATTGAATTTTTACCTGAATGCTTACGTTTGTTAAGAAAAGGTGGCGTTTTGATGGTAGATGACATCTTCCAAGGAGGAACGATCTTGCTCCCAGATGAAGAGATTCCCCGTGGCAAACGAGCTATCCATCGTAAATTAAATGAATTTCTTCGTGTTGTGATGGATCATCCCGATTTGACATCGACAATCTTGCCATTAGGTGATGGTGTGATCTTAATGACAAAGGAATCAGAAACAATCGAGTTGTGATACATGATTATGGCAGCCTGTAGATAATCGATTGAATCGAGGGCTCAATTCGAACTTGATGTAAAAGTTTCTATATTTGTAAGTCAATTAAAGGATACAGGAAATCTAAATAAACAGGAGTAGCATGAAGTCAATGTAGCTCCTGTTTTCAATTGATAACCTTAGAACAGCTGAAGGAGAATGTCTCGTTTTAAAAGATTGATTTAGTAGTTGGGCCAAAATAATTCATCATTTGCTAATTAAATAACTATTTCGTATTGACAGAAGCAATTTAATTATCTATAATTATTGATGTTCCGCTGATTCTTGTCATAGTAGCTCAGCTGGATAGAGCATCCGCCTTCTAAGCGGACGGTCGGGGGTTCGAATCCCTCCTGTGACGCTAAAAAACCGTTAGAAAATGAAGTTTCTAACGGTTTTTCTTTGTTTTTTGTGCCAATATTGTTTGTTTTCAAAGGCAAATAAAATAAAAAAACATCCTTATCGAGTACAATTATAAGGAGCAAAAAAATAAAACTCATCAGAAAAGAGGAAGAAGATATGACGATACTATCGAAAATTTTAGTGACTCTAGTTGCAATTGAATTTTTTTATATCATGTATATCGAAACGGTGAGAACTGATTCTGACACGACAAGTAGGGTTTTTAAAATGAGTAAAGAAGAGTTAAGCAGAAAATCTGTTCAAACATTGTTTAAGAACCAAGGAGTGTACAATGGACTATTAGGAGTGGGACTACTTTATGGAGCTTATCTTTCTTCCGCATCTAAAGAAATCACAAGTATGCTATTAATATCTATTTTTTTTGTTGCATTATATGGCAGTTTGACTAGCGATCGTTGGATTTTACTCAAACAAGGTGGGCTAGCTCTGTTGGCATTGCTTTCTATTTTCTTATAAATATAGAAAAAATAAGAATTTATCTAACAGGAAACTTTGTGAAAAATATTACTTTATCTCATGAAATATGATATTCTAATGAATGGTATTTTAGAAAATTTCATGAAAAAGGAGTTAGATAGGTGTTCAAAAATTATGTTTCCTCACTAAAAAAAGAATTTTCAGGTTATGATCTTTCAAGATTTCAGAAAGATCTTTTGGCTGGGATCACAGTAGCTGCTGTAGCATTGCCTTTAGCCTTGGCTTTTGGGGTGTCAAGCGGAGCTGATGCGGCCGCAGGTTTGATTACGGCTATCATTGCCGGTATCGTTATTGGCGGTTTGTCAGGCGGTTTTTATCAAATATCAGGTCCGACAGGTGCGATGGCAGCTATCTTGATGTCTATTGCGGCAACAAAGGGAATGCAAGGTGTATTGCTTGCTACTTTTTTAGCGGGTCTATTTTTACTTGCAGCAGGACTTTTCCGATTAGGAACACTGACTTCTTTTATCCCAGCACCCGTAATTACGGGGTTTACTTCAGGTATTGCTATCATTATTGCATTAGGTCAGATCGATAATTTATTTGGTGTTCACTCGGAAGGTACAAACGTTATTGAAAAACTAAGTAGTTATCAAACGATAGGATTTCCGATAAACACAGCCTCTTTGATCATGGGAGGGCTAGTCATTTTAGGGATGTTTATCTATCCAAAAAAATGGGCGAAACGAATGCCTAGTTCGCTGCTGGCTATCATTTTGGCAACAGCAGTTATGCTATTGTTCCATTTACCAGTAGCAACTGTGGGTAAGATTCCACAAACATTGATCAGTAGTAATCGTTTGAATATGGGAGATTTTAGCTTTTCTGCCTTGCAACAAGTGGCAGTTCCAGCTATTAGCATTGCTTTATTAGGAATGATTGAAAGCTTGCTATGTGGTGCTTCGGCTGGCCGAATGGCAAATAAGCCCTTAGATAGCAATCAAGAATTAATGGCGCAAGGAATTGGAAATCTGTTGCTTCCTTTCTTTGGCGGGATTCCTGCTACTGCGGCCATCGCCCGTACAAGCGTGGCCATCAAATCTGGTGCACAAACTAGATTAGCTGGTATGATACATGCAGTTGTCTTACTGCTCTCCATGCTTGTTTTTGCGCCAGTGATGTCACAGATTCCAATGCCAGCACTTGCAGGTGTTTTGATCGTGACGGCTTGGCGTATGAATGAATGGGAAACGATCAAGGAGCTATTTACTAATAAATATTGGTCAGCAGTTCTATTGTTTATCCTTACGATGATTTGTACAGTTATCTTTGATTTAAGTATTGCTATCGTGATCGGGGTGATCGGCGGCTGTGTATTTTTTGTTGTCAAAAGCGCTGCTATCACGATTTCATTAGAAACGATCGATTGGCAAAGAATGGGGCTGCCAGAAACGGAAAAGCTGAATAACTGGACAGTAGTGTATATTAGTGGTCCACTGTTTTTTATGTCTTCAGAAAAACTCAAAAATAAATTGGAAGAACTAAATCATCACGATGGTGTCATTTTCTCCATGCGAGGCGTACCAAGTATTGATTTGACGGCACGTGCAGTTTTTGATGAATTTCAAGAAAAAGCAGAGCAAAGAGGACAAACGATTATCTATACTTCCTTGCAGCCAGAAGTAGAAAAACAACTTTCTCACTTGTGGGAACATACATTCACGCATCAACATCAAACAGTTGCTCATGCGTTGACAGCTTTACATGCGAAATATACTGCAATTAGCCATTAAAACAATGAAAAAGAACAGACAAGACTGTAAACTGAAGATTTTATGGTCTTGTCTGTTCTTTTTAATCTTGCTGTAAAAGTGAAGCTAGTACTTGCCAGTCTTGATGGATAACAGGTACAAGGGAGCGATTGTAGAAAATAGCTGCTGGATGAAAAAGTGGAAAAATTCGATAGTTTTTTTCTGACCATTCGTAGGCATCCTTTTGTTCTGTTAATTGTAAGACAGGCCCTGTATAGAGTTGACCATGATTTTTGGTAACCGTATATTCTTTGCCAAGTAAACGTTGAAGACCAATGTTTCCAAGTGTCGCAATTAATTTTGGCTGGACCTTCATCAGTTCGTAATCCAATATTGGTGCATGCGCAAATACTTCGGAACGAGTAGGTGTCCGATTTGGATAAACAGTTTCTGACTGTTGTGTCCGTTTATTGATCCGATGAGTCACGCGATACGGGCGGCTCCTTACAGCACTGGTGATATACACCTCTTCTCGTGTTAAGCCAGTTGAAGAAAGTGCCTGCATCAATTCTTTGCCAGCTTGACCGCTAAAAGGAACATGCGTATCAATCTCTGTTTTCCCTGGGGCTTCTCCCACGAGCATCAGTTTAGGATGAAGAGGTCCTTGCCCAGCGATAAATCCTTCTACAGGACGGCCGTTCATTCTTAAAGAAGCTTCTTGTATCAGTTCTTTTGGGTATTCCATTTATGCTCCTCCTTTTTCTTTTATTATAAGAATAAAAGAAACACAATGCGACTATTTTATTTGGTAGAACTGTGAGGATAGAAAAGCAGAAGTATTGCTTGAATTTTTGTTTTACTTTTTGATTTTAAATTTAGTTGACTAACGGTTGCTGTTCTGGTAAGCTAGTACTGTTGTAATTGTGGACTCCACAGCTACAACCGCTCAGAACAAGTAATAAGCACAGCATATGCTGTCACTTCGGATGGCGAGTCTAAGTATATCAGAAGGAGGTGCTTTATAGCATGTACGCAATTATTAAAACTGGTGGTAAACAAGTAAAAGTTGAAGTGGGACAAGCAATCTATGTTGAAAAACTTGACGTTGAAGCAGGAGAAAAAGTTGTTTTTGACGAAGTTATCTTAGTAGGCGGCGAATCTACAAAAGTAGGCGCTCCAACTGTTGCAGGTGCAACTGTTGAAGGTACTGTTGAAAAACACGGCAAACAAAAGAAAGTCGTTACTTTCAAATACAAACCTAAAAAACATTCACACCGTAAACAAGGTCATCGTCAACCATATACAAAAGTGGTTATCGACGCGATCAACGCTTAATAGCGTTTGAGAAAGAAGGCCTATATATGATCAAAGGAACATTTAAGCGAAATGACGCAGGTCAGATCGTTTCATTCACTTTGACCGGGCATGCTGATGCTGGTCCTTATGGAAGTGATATCGTTTGTGCAGGTGTTTCTGCGTTAGCGATCAGCACTGTCAACGGGATTGCCTCATTAGCCGGTTTTGAGCCGATTGTTGAAATGAATGAAGAAGAAGGCGGTTATCTTTATACCGAAGTCACTTCAGGAATGACACAAGAACAAAACAATATTGCTGAGATTCTATTAGAAAATCTTTTATTAGGATTACAATCGATAGAAGCTGAAAACTCAGAATATATCCAAATTAAAACAATTAATGATAAATAGGAGGTGCAGACCATGTTGTTATCTATGAATCTACAATTATTTGCCCACAAAAAAGGTGGCGGTTCTACATCTAACGGCCGTGACTCAGAATCAAAACGTCTAGGTGCTAAACGTGCTGATGGACAAACAGTTACAGGTGGATCAATTCTTTACCGTCAACGCGGTACAAAAATCTATCCAGGTGTAAACGTGGGTATCGGTGGAGACGACACTTTATTTGCAAAAGTTGATGGCGTAGTACGTTTCGAACGTAAAGGCCGTAACAAAAAACAAGTGTCTGTTTATCCAGTAGCTCAAGAAGCTTAATAAATAAACTGCTCTATCTCTTGTGTGGCAAGGGATGGAGCTTTTTTGTAAATTATGGGATTTTTTTTGACCATACTTTTGACCATACTTTCTTAGAAGTTAATATAATTTGTTAGTTTTTGTGTTGTTTCTTCTTTTTTGCTGTTAGTAATGTGTGTATATGTGTCCATAGTAGTTTTTATATTTGCGTGGCCCATTCTTTCTTGGACTTCTTTGTGATCTGCGCCTGCCTCATATAGCATTGATGCATGTGTATGTCTAAAACCATGCAGACCGATATAAGGTAAGCCGGCACGCTCACGATATATATTGTATCTTTCTGCCATGACTGATTAATTGTGAAATTATTTTCGTCATTGGTAAACAAATAATTAGCTTTAGCAAATCCTAATTGAAATAAGTACTTTCTTTGTTCGAGCTTCCAAAATTTTAGTTGCTTTATAGTTTTTTCATCTAAATAAATTATTCGATTTGATTTTTTGGTTTTAGGAGTTTCAGATATATAATATTTATCTGAACGAGCTACAGATTTTTTAATGGCCATTTCATTTGTTTTAAAATTAATATTGTCCCAAGTGAGTGCTAATATTTCGCCGATTCTACATCCGCTGAATGCTAATAGTCTAAAGAGCGTATAGTCTCTGTTTTTAAAATATGGATTCTGTTCTTGAGATACTTCATTTAGAAATAATTCCAACTGTTCTTTTGTATATAATTTTAATTTCTTTTCTGTTTTAATTTGTGGCTTTGGAATAAGTAAATTTAATGTTGGATTATCAGATGTTAAACCAATATTTATAGCATACTTAAAAACTTTATTCATATAGTTTATGAAAAGAGGGTACTGCTTTGAAGTTCCTTTTTCACTCCAATCATTTACTACCTTTTGACAATATGCCGTATTAATTTTAGAAAGCTTAATATTTCCAAATTTGGGATATATATGTTTATTAAAGATTATTTTAGTCCTTGAATATGAACTTTCTTTTACAGTTTTTTTGTAGCTTTCTAGCCATAATTCTGCTGCTTCTTTGAAAGTAGTATTTGTACTTGTGGGCATTCCTGTTTTTTGTAATTCTAGTTCTAACCTAGAAAGTGCTGTTTTTGCTTCTTTTTGTGTTCTAAATCCTCGTTTAGTAGTATATTTTTTCTTTCCAGTTAGCGGATCAATACCGAGATAAGTTTTAAAGTACCATGCTTTTTCGCCATTTTTCTTTTTATATTGTTTTATCATTGCCATCAATATTACCCCTATTCAAATTCTAATTCTGCCATGCTATCATTGAAAAATTCGATCAGTCCTTGTTCCTCTATAAATTCAAGCCATATTTCCTTCCCGTTAATTAATGGAACTCCTTTTTCTTTACGAATTGTTTGATACAAGTTAGTCACGACTTGTTTCCACATTTCTAATACAGCTTTATCTATTTTCTTATAATCCCAGCGTTTTTTTTGGGGTCTATTTTTGTTTTTTTCAATTTGATAATTAGTAGCTTTGATGATAAATGTTTCGTATCCGGTTGTGTTTTTTTCTAACCATTCTTTGAATTCTGTATATATCATTTTTGTTCACCTTTCTATTTTTGAACATATGTTCTTTTTTGCTTAAAAAATTTTAGAGAGCTGCATAACAATAGATGCGAGCTTTTAATAATTCTTTCACAAGTGGTTCGAAGCGAACGCTTAAATTATTATCTTCTATAAATTTCATGTAATTGATATTGTGTGGTTCTAATTCAGACTTTGCAATATATCTATCTAATAATTTTTCAATCATAAAGCGATCAGCCTCATATTACATTTTTGAATGGAGAGAGAATGCTAAGTTATATAAAAAATAATTATCATGATGTTTAGAAGCGTGTCCTAATTCATGTAATAAGGTTCTTTGTCTTCTATACTTAGATAAATTAGCTTTTATTACTATGGTATTCATATAAGCAACATAATGGCCGTCGGCATCAAGGTTTTCACGCTCTTCTACCTTAACGCCGAGTTCATTAATTATCATTTCAATTTGACTGTCCAAATGACTCACCTACTTATTTAGTTATCTTTTTTCTCTAAATATGCTTCAATCATAGCTGATAGTATTTCCCTATCATTATCGGTGAGCGGTTTTCCGTCGCTACTCATAACAGATGCTAAAGCTTCTTCCACGGTTAGTTTTCTTTCCTCTGGTGCAACTCCCGCGTTAGGATCATCTGTGCGTCCTAGCAAATAATCTGTTGAAACATGGAAATAGTCAGCAACTGCATTTAGTTTATCAATGGATGGCTTACTCTTTTTCCACGCATAAAGTGAATTTTTACTAAAATTAAGTTTTTCTTCCAATTCGACAATAGATATTTTGCGTTTATCTGCTAACATTTTTACTCTCTCAAATGTTGTCATAATAATGATTCTCCGATCATGCCTAAAACACATCTTAAAAACTTTGTAGATAATCGTTGACATCTACAAAACTTTATAGTGATATATGTTCGTAAGCTAATTTAATAAGCTAACAAGCAATAAGAAAGACACCTAATAAAGTAAACAAATTCAAGGTCAGGAAACTTAGAATGTTAATTTATAGGGTAATTCTGTGCTTATTTAACTATGCACTTATTCTACAAAACTTTGTAGAAACTGTCAACAAAATTAGCTAATTTTATCAGCTTACAAATTTAAATAGAGAGAGAGGAAAAAATGGAATCAGGAAAGAAATTAGAAGCAAATGATTTAGATGTTGAAAATAGACAAAAACTTCAATTGCTTGAAATGTATGAAAGAGCTTTTGATGGCCCAGAACAGCAATTAAGTTTAACTGCTGTTACTACATTTAATCATTTGGCAGATAAATACAAAAAAGAGGAAATCTGCGTAATTGCAGAAATCCTCAAAGCGTTAGCTACAGCCCCAATTGTTTTGCACGTTTGATTTTTTCTTGGACAGAAGGCTCATTTTGTTTCGCTTCATTCAGGGCGACATTATTCTCGTTAGAAGCGTATGTGTATGCTTCTTTGAATAACTTGAATTTTTCTTGAACGGTTAATTTTGAATCTGAAGAAGAGACAACAGCTAAAGCAAACTCTTTTGGATCAACTAACATTTTTTCACCACCTTAAATTATTTCAGTAGACCACTTACTGATAAGAGAATTATATCAAAGAAAGGAATGAGCAAAAATGAACACACCGCAAATTTTTAACTTTGAACAACATGAAGTAAGAACAGTAACAATACATGATGAACCATTTTTTGTTGGAAAAGATGTGGCTAAAGTTCTAGGGTACCAAAATGGTAGTAGAGATATTAACAGACACGTCGATGTAGAAGATCGGCAAAACTACCAAAACGGTACTTTTGAATCGCCTAGAGGGTTAACTATTATTAGCGAATCAGGTTTGTACTCCTTAATTTTAGGAAGCAAACAACCAAATGCTAAGAAATTTAAACGTTGGGTGACTAGCGAAGTGTTGCCAGCAATTAGAAAACATGGAGGTTATCTAACTCCAGAAAAAGTAGAAGAAGCTTTGCTTAATCCAGATACAATCATCCAATTAGCAACTAAGTTGAAAGAAGAACGTACTGGAAGACTAATCGCAGAACAAAAAATTGCAGAATACGAACCCAAAATTTCGTATTTAGATAGCATATTATCTTCTACAGATTCAGTAACAATTAGTCAGATTGCAGCAGATTATGGGATGTCTCCCCAACAGATGAATAAATTACTTCATAAACTAGGTATTCAGAAAAAAGTAGGCAATCAATGGCTATTATGTAAGAAACATATGAGACAAGGATATACAAAATCTCATACAACTGAGATTCCGAAATCTGATGGTGGAACAAAAGTTGTGATGAATACAAAATGGACTCAAAAAGGACGTTTGTTCATTTATGAGTCGCTAAAAAAAGAAGGATATATTCCAGAAATTGATCTATTAGAGGAGAGATAGTTATGTCGCAGGACTTCATTTTAAAAGTGCGTGTGGCGCTAGCTACGCATAACAAGAGTCAAGCTTGGTTAGCTGAAAAGATTAATATTTCAACAGCTTATATGTCGGATATTATGAATGGACGTAGAAAGCCAGATAAACAAATCAAGCCAATTGAAGCAGTATTAGCAGAATTAGAAAAGGAGGAAAAACATGCAAATAACAATTCCAGATAATTTAGTAGTTTCCGAATTAACTACACAGATCACGAATGCAGTGCTTAATTCTTTGGACGAACGATTACACCTTATGAACAAATCAGTAGAGCTTCCTCCATATCCAAACAAATCAGAGGTAAGAAAAGTTTTAGGAATTGGTGATGACAAATTAACACATTGGATAAACCTAGGCTTAAAAACACAGCAGTGGAGCAAGTTAGACATCAGAATTGAACGATCGGAACTTCAAAGATTTTTGAAAGAAAACTTTGAGTTTTAAAGGCAAAGGAGAATGATTTTATGTCCTACACATTGCAACAAGAACATCAAATTCTCGGTTTGATTAAACAACGCAGGAAACAATTACAAGATGACCGTGCAGCGCTTAGAAAAGCCGATGAGCTATCAGATAGACAAGCTGAACTAATTGCTTCTGAACTTGAGGATTGGAGAATGCTAGAAATAAAAAATAGGGAGATTAGATTATGAAGAAGACAGACACACTTTTTATAGGATTCATTTTGGGGTTATTAGTGATTGTAGCGCACCAAAGTATTATCGGGGGAAGTTTGTTTGCAGCATTGATGGTTTTAATCAATCTGCTTGATTCAAAAGAAAGGAGCAACTATGGCACGAGAAGAAGCGCTAAAAATCGGTAAAGTGATTGCTGATAATTGGTGGGCAAATAGCCGTTCTATTATTTTAAGCAAGCAACATATCGAAAAGAAAAAAGCATGGCAACAAATAAAAAAGTGACTCCGCCGACCAAAGCAATGAGTCACTCAAAAAATCATAACTAAGGAGATTTTAACATATGGAAAATGAACTTTCCACTCTAGATCAATATTTGACTGATCCTAGTTGGGACAAATCGAATATCAAGGAAACAAATAATCGAAAAATCAGACGAAATCTCTTGACGGATGAAGAACTATCATGAGATCAAGATGACTTGGGAAATTTTGTGAGTATTTGGGATCATGTTTACCTTATACATCTATCAAAACATTCAAACAAACCTGAATATATTTACGTCATCGAAAATGGCTTGACTGATGCATTAGAAGAGTACGAAAGGGATAACTTGATCGATATCTCTTATTACGGAGCAGGTAAGAAATACATTGCTGAAATGGAGGCAGAATTTGATGAGTGAAGGAACGAAACGCAACGATAACAAATTATTCAATAGTCTGTACAAGATAACCGTCAATGATGTTGTTGAAAAAAGAAACAAACTAACTTATCTGTCCTGGGCATGGGCGTGGGCAGAAGTCAGCAAAATCTGCGAAGAAGTAGACTACGAAATCTATCGTGATCCAGAAACGCATCGTCCATACCTCTTTGATGAAAAAACAGGCTATATGGTTTTTACCAGTATCACAGCCAACGGAGTAAAGCGTGACATGTGGTTACCAGTCATGGATGGTGCAAACAAGGCAATGAAAGATGAGCCATATACCTACGAAGTCAATGATTATCAGTGGAATAACGAAACGAAGAAAAAAGAGATTGTTGGAAAAATCGAAAAGCGAGTTGAAGCAGCAACGATGTTTGATATCAACAAAACAATCATGCGTTGTCTTGTAAAAAATCTAGCGATGTTTGGGCTAGGGCTATATATATTTGCTGGCGAAGATATGCCAGAAGACGTCTCAATGCTTGAACCAGCTACTCAAAGAAGCAAAAAGCTATTCTTGGATGCTTTACAACTGGTTGCTAACAAGTACGAAAAATCAATTGATGAAGCAATTGTTGCATTGACTGATGCGGCTTCTATAACCGCTGATGACAGTAAATGGACCAAGAGAGACTTGGGTATTCTAAAACGAGGCGTTAATTGGCTTGAAGATCAGTACAGAGAAGAAACAAAAGAGAAGTGATATGAGTGTTTAAACCATTAATCGATTCATATTCAGCGGTTCTGAAAAAGTTCAAAGGAAAAGACATAGGTGCAACGATCAATGAAGAAGTGAACATTGATCGACTAAAGACAATGTATGACGGCTACGATGGCGATCGAGTCATTGAAATTCGTTTTATTGATCCTAGACGTTTCACTGTACAGCAACGAAACTTCATCTATGCGCTCATAGGCGATATTTTCATCGATACAGGGATGCCAACGGACTTCTGGAAGGAATCTTCTACTTCCGTTTCGAAGGTGTCACAGGGCGCAAAATAAGCCTCAAAGACGAATCGAATACAACTGTAAGCGATGCTAACGTCTTAGCAAATATCATCTTAGATTTCATCTTTGAACATCATATTCCTTTCAAAGAAGGCTATGAGATTTTACCAGCGAATCAAGAATATTACTTCTACAAATGCATCACAAAAAGAGTCTGCTGTATCTGTGGCAAAACAGGAGCTGACATCGATCACTTTGACAAAGCGCTAGGAAGACGAAAGCGCAAAGAAGTTGATCATTCAGAGTACACATTTGCAGCACTTTGCAGAATCCATCAAAATGGTTCTGACATCGAAACATTTAAAGCGAACTTAGACACGATGATTCAAACGGTGTCGACCATTGGAAATAAGAAACCAAAAATTATTTTAGTTACGACTTGGAATCAGGGAGACAAAGCTATTCCGTTTGATAAAGCTATCAAAGAAGCGGGTAAAAAATATGATTTACCAGTAGCTGACATTTCAAATATTTGGAAAGACAGTTCTACCAAAGGGCCAGAAGGTGTACAAACATTTAAAGGCTTAAGTGACAATTGGCATCCAAATGACGAAGGAATGCAAAGGATAGCTGAGAAAATATACGATGTATCTGAAAACACATTAAAATAAAATGCAAAGCGTACTCAAACGAGTGCGCTTTTTGTATAAAGGAGATATGGATAGTGGAAAAATATTTAAACACACTTTCAGTAATGACTGGGGTGATAGGCGGGACAATTGTTGGTTTACTGGGAGGGATGGACAATATACTACATGTTCTAATTTTTCTTGTGGGTGTGGACTTCTTGACTGGACTTGCGAAGGCATGGAAATTAAAAGAAGTAAGTAGCGAGGTCGGTTTCGAAGGATTATTGAAGAAAGTTTTAATCTTCGTGGTGATTGCCGTTACAGTTGAAGCACAGAAAATCGTTGGAAACTCTATACCTCTAAGAGAAATAGTTATTATGTTCTATGTCGCAAATGAAGGGATCAGTTTTTTAGAAAACATTTCGGTATTCCTTCCGCTACCCGATAAGTTAAAAGAAGTATTTCAACAAATACGAAATGATACTGAAAACAAAGATCAAGGAGGAAACAAATGAAAAAGAAAATTACTATTACTGCGATGAGCCTGTTAACGGCTCTTTTTTTATTGCCAATTAATGGTTTTGCTTATGCGATCAATAATGAATTTAATTTGGGCGCAAATGAAGGTAGCTCACAAATAGCAAATAATCAGTACATTTTACTGCATGAAACGGCTAATGAAACAGCAACAGGACGCAATGAAGCGCAGTATATGCAACGTTCATGGACTAGTGCTTACACTGCTTACATTGTGGGAGACGGCGGAATTGTTTATCAAGTCGATCAACCTGGTTATGTGCAGTACGGTGCTGGTTCGTATGCTAATGCTAACAGTCCTGTGCAGATTGAGTTACAGCACACACATGATAAAGCAACTTTTGAAAAGAACTATAAAGCATACGTTGAATTGGCTAGAGATTCAGCAATAAAATATGGTATTCCATTAACATTGGACACTCCTTATAACCAACCAGGAATTAAATCACATTTATGGGTAACACAAAATATTTGGGTGATCATACAGATCCTTACGGTTATCTTTCTGAAATGGGCGTAAGTAAAGAAAAATTAGCATATGATTTAGCTCATGGATTTACCGATGAAAATCCGACAACTTCAGATGATAAACCAGTCATTGATCCAACTAGAGCAGGTGCAGCAAATCCTACGCTGACAGACGGAACAAATTACGCTCACATTGATCAGTTCGGAGAAATCGAAAACGCAAACTTGCATGTAGCAGGATGGCACATTGCTAATTATAAATACGAGTATATTTTCATTATGGACTACAATACTGGAAAAGAACTAGCTAGAGTAAGAGCTGATGGGATTTATAGACCAGACGTAAATCAAGCTTATAATACTTTAGGAAATGTTGGCTATCATGTATCTTTCAATATGCGTGATTTCCCTAATAAGAAAGTATACGTCATGATGCGTGCGACAAACGATCCAGAAGGAAATACTAAGGGTGGAGCACAAGATTTTCATGACAAGCGTTGGTATTTAAATATTCCACAACGATAAAAAATTCCCCCCTCTTTGAGGGGCGGTACATAAAAATTTATTATTTAGATTCTATAAACATGTGCAACTTATCTAACAACAAAGTATATATTCTACAGAAGTAAACAAATAGCTTATATTTTAGGATGTACACAAATTGACAAGTATAATAAAACTTTGATAAAATACAAATGTTTTTTTATTTTTATGTGTGATTAGTTAGAACTTACTTAAATCCTATTATAATATTTTTGTTAATGATTTTAATAAAATGATTGGAGAGAAAATGATGGATCAAAAAGCGTTTATCGAATCTATTGATTCTACAATCGATAGATTAAAAAAAGAAATTCGATTTTATAATAGAGTAATTGGTATCGGAAATATTATAAAAATAGTCTTATCAGCTAGTATCCCAATATTAATTGATCAGGCTTCCGAACACAGGTCTTTACTATTGATTGTTTCAATTGCTTCAGCAATAATTACAATTATACAAAGTGGGATGTCTGCATTTAATTATCAAGATAAAGTACAGACTTCGACAGAGTTATTAATGAAAATTGAAAAAGAAAAGTTGTTATATATAACGAAAACATCCCCATATAATAAAACAGATGAAGAAAATTTCCATTTAATCGTTACAACCCTTCAAACTGAATTAATTGATATTATCTCTGATTTTAATCAAGTTAATAACTAAAAATTTATTTAATTAGAAAGTAGTGCAGATAATACTAATTGTACAATTAAGAAAAGAGATAAGACTTTACATTCCTAAAAAAATGTAAAGTCTTATCTCTTTTCTTAATGCTATAAATTCATAATAACATTATGGACAATAAATTTAAAATTTATTCAGACTGTAGACAAACTCCTAAATTTAGAGTGTTGTTTGCAGTCTGACGACTCAAAAATGAGTCGTATAAATCAATTATAGTAATAAGTCATTGATTTCTTTAAATTCTTTATCAAGTTCTTTTTCATCATATTTTTCATATTTATCAGCTTCATGAAGAACTTTTTTAATTTCATGAATAGCCTTTCGTTCAACTAACCATTTTTTTAGGTTATGTTTTTTTTCTGGATTTTCAGATAACGTATCAAGTTCGTCTAACTCTTTATCCAGTTTATTGACAACAGAAACAATTTTGTTTACAACTTTTTCTTCTTTGTTTTCTAAATTTGACATTTATCTTCACGTCCTTTTTATTTGATAATTTAAGTATAGAACTTTGATATAGTTTATACAAATAGAAACGCTTCTTCGTGTATTCTGTGATTTTCTTTTGAAATGAGGAAAACTTTGGAGTAAAATGAACGTGGACAGAACAATATTTAGGAGGAATAAACTATGTGTACGTCTATTACTTATGTAACAAGTGATCATTATTTTGGAAGGAATTTTGATTATGAAATATCTTACAATGAAGTAGTCACTGTTACTCCAAGAAATTATAAGTTGAATTTTCGAAAGGTAAATGATTTGGATACTCATTATGCAATGATTGGTATTGCCGCTGGTATAGCTGACTACCCTCTTTATTACGATGCGACAAATGAAAAAGGATTGAGTATGGCTGGGCTAAATTTTTCTGGGTATGCTGATTATAAAGAAATACAAGAAGGGAAAGACAATGTATCTCCTTTTGAATTTATTCCTTGGATTTTAGGACAATGCTCAACAGTAGGAGAAGCTAAAAAATTGTTAAAAAATATCAATTTAGCAAATATAAATTATAGTGATGAACTTCCTTTATCCCCTTTACATTGGCTATTAGCTGATAAAGAAAAATCAATTGTCATTGAAAGTATGAAAGATGGACTTCATATATATGATAACCCTGTGGGCGTTCTTACCAATAATCCTTCATTTGACTATCAATTATTTAATTTAAACAATTATCGTGTCTTATCGAGTGAAACTCCTAAAAATAATTTTTCAAATCAAATAAGTTTGAATGCCTATAGCCGCGGTATGGGAGGGATAGGCTTGCCTGGAGATTTATCCTCAGTATCTCGTTTTGTTAAAGCGACTTTTACGAAGCTGAATTCTGTATCTGGAGATTCAGAGTCAGAAAGTATTAGTCAATTTTTCCATATCTTAGGTTCAGTAGAACAACAAAAAGGTTTGTGTGATGTTGGTGATGGAAAATATGAATATACAATTTATTCTTCTTGTTGTAATGTTGACAAAGGAATCTATTATTATCGAACATATGAAGACAGTCAAATTACTGCAATTGATATGAATAAAGAAGACTTAGATAGTCATAAGTTAATTAGTTATCCAATTATAGAAAAACAACAAATTAAATATATAAATTAGTTAGTGTGTTGTGATTGATTATTTAATATAGATATAATACAAAAAGGCAAAGATATTTTCAAAACATTTTTTCTTGATGTGATATCCTTGTCTTTTTTGTAATGTTTTTAACTTATTGCTTTTGCAAAATTTATTTACCTGTTTTCTGGATCAACGATAGTGTATATTATGCTATCCTTGTTTGGATTTTAGGACGTTTAAAGAGGCACTTTTTTACATAACTTAATCCATAGACCTTTTAAGCATGCTGTGAGATAATAATAAAGAAGAGTTTAAAGCGCACCCCAAACCACTTCCCCATAAGTGTATTACGCTTTAAACTCTTTTATATTTGAATTCACTAAGAAGCATACCATATTTTTGAAAAAAAGTGAGAAAAAAGGCTTATAATTAGGATTTAGAGTAATTAATTAGATGTTTATTTTATAGGACTGATACTATAGATTACAAATAGTATCGTATTTCGCAATCTTAAAATTATCTTCTTACTATGAATAAGATAATAAAATTTGTATTTGTCCTTTTTAGGTAACTTATTTTAATCTATATACCTTTCTGGATCAACGAAAGTATACTTTATATAATCATAACGTCGATGATCGCTCCGTGCGTCTGGCACGTCAGTCACGATATCAAACAAAAAATACACATCTTTCTTCATTCTAGTTTTCGCAGCAGGGATTTTAAAGTAGTTTTTATTGGAATAGTAGAGATTGATTAATAAGCTATCTTCGATTGCTAAGAAGAAAACTTCTGAATCCCATACTTTATAAAAATCTTTGATAAATCTATTCGAAGGGTCAAATTTAAACCATAATTGTGTTTTTCCTTCCATCAACATAATGTTCACCTCAAAAAGAGTATACGAACAAACGTTTGTTTTGTAAATAAAAAAGATGAGCTAAATTAAATGCTCATCTTTTTGACTGATATTATACTTCTAATAATTCTTGTTTCTTTTTATTAAATTCTTCCTCTGTAATGATTCCATCATCCAATAGTTCTTTATATTTTCTTATTTCATCTGCTTGACTTTCTGAGGTGTTAGTCGGAACTCCTTCTTTTTCTTTTACTATCCATTCTAATTTCGTAACAAGTTTATTATATATATCCATAGAGGCTCTTCCTACAATAGAATCTAGTTTAGTTTCGCTGTTAATGATTAAATATTTAACTGATGAGTTATCAGCAAGATGAACCATAACACCTAATTGTTTTACAGATTCAAATTCTTTGCCACCAGTACCGGCGCCAACTAAAGCTCCAATAGGACCTGCTAGTACACCACCAACAACTGCTCTATTTATTCCATGATGTTTTTTTATTTTTGATCCTTCAAAAATCGGTGTATAACTGATTAAGTCATTATAGTTGAATACACACTGCTCTCTATTTTTTAATATAGACTTCTTTATAAAAGCTTTATTATGGATATCATCAAAGTAGAAATCTTCAATGATCAAGTTACTATTATCTTTAAAATAGTTAAAAATTTTTGCTTGTTCAGCCTTCTTTATTTCTTTTTCTTTTTTCTTAGCTAGTTTTTTTTCTTTATTACCGAATAACCCCATATACATGAACCTTCCTTCTATATAATATTCACATTCTTATCCTATCAGAGGAAAATATTATATAAAAGAAGTTATGAAAATTTGACATAAAAAATGACCATACTTTGACCATACTTTTGAGAAATAACAGGAAATTGCACATTATAGATAATATTAGAAATCTAGTGATCTCAAGCTGTCAGCATTGTTCAGAATATACCAGAAAAAGGTATATTTGAAGTGTCTGTTTATCCAGTAGCTCAAGAAGCTTAATTGAATCTTGTGATTAAAGAGGTTGTGACAAGACTTTTGTCACAGCCTTTTTTTGTTTATAAAAATAAAAGTTGTAGTGGAGGCTACGAAGTTTACTTTGTCTTTTTACACTTAATATTTTTTTGCCAATTTGGAATCAGAATGTTTTGATAACTATCGTTTTCAATTGATGGAATCTATATTGTTTGCTATCAGTGAAATAATTATATGGTAAACAGTGTTCTTTTTCTTGTTTCCATTATAAAAATCGTATCGGGATTTTTCGTTCTTTTAAATTGAACATTTCTATCTATCCGCGTGTTATCAACAAAACAAAATCAGGTAAATAGTTGACGAAACAGAAATAAATACATAGTATTATGTTTTGAAGCCTAAGTACAACAGTCTATAGAAAAGGAGCGATACCATTGGCAAAACGCATTGACCGAATTTATATGTATGTCAAAGAAAAAACCGCTCATTTAACAAAGGCAGAATATGATCAAGGAGTAACAACACAGGAAATTGCTGAAGTGTTAGGGATTCAGCGAACAAATAGCAGTAAAGATCTGAATCAGCTAGTGCGCGAAGGGAAACTGATAAAGACAGACGGACGACCAGTACGTTACATATATCAAACACTCGTTACGCACGTAAAGCCAGTTACAAAACATGTAGTCAGTTACAAAGAAACGCCGGTCTCTGAAGAAAAAAATACACTCCAAATAGATACTAAGGATATCTTTGCAAAAATCATTGGAGCTAACGGCAGCATGAAAAATTCAGTGGAACAGGCAAAAGCTGCGATTTTGTATCCGCCAAGAGGATTAAATTGTTTGATTACAGGACCTACCGGATCAGGAAAGACTTATTTTGCACACGCGATGTATCATTTTGCAAAAGCGCATCATGTAATAGATGAGGAAACGGAACTGATTGTTTTCAATTGTGCTGATTATGCCAATAATCCTGAGCTTTTGATGAGTCATTTATTTGGGTACGCAAAAGGTGCTTTTACAGGCGCAGATGAAGAAAAAATGGGGATTATCGACCAAGCGGATGGCGGTATGCTGTTTTTGGATGAGATTCACCGGTTGCCGCCTGAAGGTCAAGAAATGATCTTTTACTTTATGGATCACGGAACTTACAGTCGTCTTGGGGAAACAACGAAATCCCATGAAGCAAATGTACGGATCGTAGGTGCGACCACAGAAGACCCAGGTTCTTCTCTATTAGAAACTTTTGTTCGGCGTATCCCGATCAATATCAAACTTCCGGCTTTTGAAAAACGTCCTGCAAATGAGAAAGTCGATTTAGTAAAAATCATGATTGCCCACGAAGCAAACCGCACGCAGCGAAAGATTTCTTTGACAGAAGATGTAGCAAAAGCATTGATCGGCAGTGTGACCTATGGAAATATAGGACAATTGAAGTCAAATATCCAGTTAGTATGTGCACGAGGATTTCTAAATCATATGCAATCACCCGAAATATCGATCACAATCGATGATTTGACAGAAGGGATTCGTAGCGGATTGATTCAATTAGCAAGCAACCGCAGTGCAATGGCAGAGCTTTCTAAAATATTGGAGCCAAAGATAACTGTAGCACCAAATGATACGATCATGAAAATCCAATCAGACTCCTATGAGTTACCTTATAATCTATATGATATCATCGGAGATAAAGCAGCTTTACTGAAGTCGGATGGTTTGGATCAAGAAGCAATCAATCATTTCATTTCTACAGATATCAACATCCATCTGAAGTCTTTCTATAAAGACCATGGTTTTTCTTTTAATGCAGACAGCAAATTAGCAGAATTTGTAGATCCGAAAATCATAGAAGTGACCAATCAGATTTATGTAATGGTCAAAAGATCTTTACCATATGAGTTTCAGCAAAACTTTATTTATGCTATGAGCTTGCATATCAGTTCTTTTTTGAAAAAAATCAACTTAGGAGAAGAACGGCATACGAATGATAACATCCGTGAGATGGCTTTTGATTTTCCAGATGAATATGCTGTTGCGAAAGAAGTGCGTAGTTATATCGAAACGTATTTTCAAGTGGAGATTCCAGAAAGTGAAGACTATTACTTGACCGTTCTACTCGTCTCGTTACGGGCAAATCAAGCAAGCGGCAGAATCGGTGTAGTCGTTGCAGCTCACGGAAACAGCACAGCAAGCAGTATGGTCCAAGTTGTCCAACAGTTGTTAGATGCAGAGAACGTACGAGCAGTAGACATGCCTTTGGATATGGATCCGAAAACAGCATTGGACCGAATTGAACGCAATGTACAAGAAGTAGATGAAGGAAGCGGGGTCATACTCTTAGTAGATATGGGGTCCCTTGCGTCGTTTAATTCGCAAATTCAAAGAGACACTGGAATTCCAGTACGTACTGTTGATATGGTAACAACTTCTCTAGTTTTGGAAACTGTACGAAAGGTCTCAGTATTAGGGACAGATCTAGATATGTTGCATGAATCATTGAAAAATTTTCGAGGTTACGCAGAAATATCTTCTGTAGAATCTGTTCAGGAAGCAAAACCTATTCATAAGAAAAAAGCTGTTTTGGCTATCTGCGCATCTGGCGAAGGTACAGCACAAAGAATCAAAGAATTGATCGAACGAGCGGTAAACAAGCGTCAAGAAACAGAATTAGAAGTTCTAGCTTTGTCGATTGTGGAAGTGAAAGAAGAACTGCCAGTTATCCAAAAAGAATATCAGATCATAGCTACTACTGGGATTACTGATTTGAATATCCAAGCCCCATTTATTCCTTTAGAACGTTTTATTGATCAAAATATCGAAGTCATTTTGGATCAGTTGCTGATGGAATCAGAATTGGAGGAAACTGAATTCATCTCCCTAGATGAAGAGTCAGCTAAAAATACGTGTGTTGAGTTTATCTCTGATAACTTCATCTTTATTAATGGTAGTAAGTTAATCGATCCAATGTGGCAATTTTCTACACAAATCTCTCAGACGACGGGAATCGGCGATGAAGAATATGGATTCAAAATCAACCTAGTGATGCACACAGCAGGAATGATCGAACGTATTATTCGGAATGAACTATTGACTGTGGAAGAAAACGAATTGACAAATACAACGAATGATCCTCTTTATAGCCAATTGGCAGCCTCAGTTGTTCTGTTGGAAGATCAGATAAAAGTAAAAGTGCCGATAGAAGAAATGTATTATCTGCTACGTCTAGTCCATAATCAGTTAGATAAAAAAGAATACACTGTGCCATGAATACACAAAAACGATACACTTTTATAGTGTATCGTTTTTGTGTATTGGTTAAGAATCCTTTAAATTCAATTAGTGTATCGTAAAAAAGTTGGCACGCTTTTTGCTTATAGTAGTGTGTGCTAGGAGGTGGTTGTTCACACAGAAATGATAGGGGTTTCTGTGAAGTAGTGAGGAAGAAGGAGTTTTGCAGATGGATATTCGATTGGCACGTATAGATGATCGTTTAATCCACGGGCAAGTCGCAACAGTTTGGTCGAAGCAAACAGGTGTTGAACGTATCATTGTGATCAGCGATGTAGTCGCTCAAGATAAATTGAGAAAGTTTCTACTAAAAGAAGCTGCACCGCCGGGGATCACAGCAAATGTAATAACCGTGCAGAAAATGATTCAAATCTATCATAGTGGATTATTATCACGAGCAAAAGTGATGCTTTTATTCACCAATCCCCAAGATGTTGAAGCGGTTGTCCGCTGCGGTGTACAGTTGAAGTCGTTGAATATCGGCGGTATGAGTTTTACTGAAGGCAAATCAATGATTACCAATTTTGTTTCAGTAAATCAACAAGATATTGATTCCTTTCGTTACTTGAACAGTCAAGAAGTGGAGTTAGAGATTCGAAAAGTACCTGCTGACAGGAAAATCCTTTTGATGGAACTACTAGCGAAAATCAAAAAGGTGTAGCAAGAATGGTTGTTGGAAAAGGTCAAATAATTCTGTTGTAATGGTTAGCAATTATTAATATTTTTGAATTTGTTACAACAAAAGTAAATAGGAGGTATAAATATGGTAGGGATTATCCTAGCGAGTCATGGACAATTTGCTGAAGGAATCTTACAATCCGGTTCAATGATCTTTGGCGAACAAGAAAACGTCAAAGCCGTGATTTTGAAACCAAGTGAAGGTCCAGATGACTTGAGAGCCAAATTGGAAGAAGCGGTTGCTTCTTTTGATAATCAAGACGAAGTGTTATTCTTAGTTGATTTATGGGGCGGAACACCGTTCAATCAATCAAACACATTATTCGAAGAGCACAAAGATAAATGGGCAATCGTCAGCGGTTTGAATTTACCAATGTTGATTGAAGCCTACGCATCACGCTTTTCAATGGAATCTGCTCATGAAATTGCAGCACACATCATTGAAACAGCAAAAGACGGTGTAAAAGTAAAACCGGAAGAATTAGAACCGGCAGAAGCACCGAAAGCAGCAGTTGAAGACGCACAACCTAAAGGAGCACTTCCAGAAGGAACTGTGGTCGGAGACGGGAAAATCAAATATGTATTAGCACGTGTTGACTCACGTCTGTTACATGGACAAGTTGCGACAGCTTGGACAAAAGCAGTGCAACCAAACCGTATTATCGTTGTTTCAGATGCAGTATCAAAGGATGATCTGCGTAAGAGACTAATCGAACAAGCTGCTCCTCCAGGTGTAAAAGCAAATGTTATTCCTATTAGCAAAATGATCGAAGTAGCAAAAGACCCTCGTTTTGGAAATACCAAAGCATTGCTTTTATTTGAAAATCCTGAAGACGTATTGACAGCTGTTGAAGGTGGCGTAGACATCAAAGAATTAAATGTTGGGTCAATGGCGCATTCGGTTGGTAAAGTCGTTGTAAGTAAAGTATTGTCTATGGGACAAGAAGACGTTGAAGCGTTTGAGAAGCTTGAACAAAAAGGTGTGAAATTCGATGTACGTAAAGTACCTAATGATTCACGCGATAACATGGATGATATTTTGAAAAAAGCAAAAGCTGAATTAGCAAAAGCGTAATAAATAATATTAAAATTTATAGGAGGCTTATCATGTCTATTATTTCAATAATTTTAGTCGTATTAGTTGCCTTTCTAGCTGGTATGGAAGGTATTCTTGATGAATTTCAATTTCATCAACCACTAGTGGCATGTACATTGATCGGTTTAGTTACCGGTAACCTCGAAGCTGGTATCGTACTTGGCGGTACGCTTCAGATGATCGCTTTAGGTTGGGCAAATATCGGTGCCGCTGTAGCACCAGATGCTGCATTAGCATCAGTAGCATCAGCAATTATTTTAGTTTTAGGTGGACAAGGTGTTAAAGGTGTTCCTTCTGCGATCGCGATTGCCGTTCCTTTGGCTGTTGCAGGGTTGTTCTTAACAATGATCGTACGTACAATCGCTGTTCCAATCGTTCATTTGATGGATGCGGCTGCTGAAGAAGGAAACATCCGTAAGGTTGAAATGTGGCACATCATTGCTGTATGTTTACAAGGGGTTCGTATCGCGGTCCCAGCAGCAGCGTTGCTATTTATCCCAGCACAAACTGTGCAATCATTCCTTGAATCAATGCCAGCATGGTTAACAGATGGTATGGCTATCGGTGGGGGAATGGTCGTAGCTGTAGGTTACGCTTTGGTAATCAACATGATGGCTACAAAAGAAGTATGGCCATTCTTCGTTATTGGTTTCGTTGTAGCTGCAATTTCTCAATTAACATTGATTGCTCTAGGTGCTTTAGGTGTTGCATTAGCTCTTATTTACTTGAACCTTTCTAAAATGGGTGGTTCATCAAATAATGGAGGCGGAAGCAACTCTGGTGACCCTTTAGGCGACATTTTGAATGACTATTAATCTTGAAGGAGGAAAATAAAATGGCAGAAGAAAAAATCAAATTATCAAAAAAAGATCGTTTAGCTGTTGCGTGGCGCTCTACCTTCATTCAAGGTTCATGGAACTACGAACGTATGCAAAACGGTGGCTGGGCATTTTCTATGATTCCAGCAATCAAAAAATTATACAAAACAAAAGAAGAACGTTCTGCAGCATTAAAACGTCACTTGGAATTCTTTAATACACACCCATACATTGCTTCTCCAATTTTAGGGGTTACATTGGCACTGGAAGAAGAACGTGCGAATGGCGCGCCTGTTGATGATGTAGCGATTCAAGGGGTTAAAGTAGGTATGATGGGTCCTTTAGCTGGTGTTGGTGATCCAGTGTTCTGGTTTACAGTACGTCCAATGCTAGGTGCACTAGGTGCTTCATTAGCTATGGGAGGAAATATCCTTGGACCAATCATCTTCTTCTTAGGTTGGAACATTATTCGTTGGGCATTCATGTGGTATACACAAGAATTTGGCTACAAAGCTGGTTCTAAAATTACTGATGACCTTTCTGGCGGATTGTTACAAGACGTAACAAAAGGTGCTTCAATTTTAGGGATGTTCGTATTAGCTGCCCTTGTACAAAGATGGGTATCAATCAAATTCTTACCAGTTGTATCAACTGTAAAATTAGATAAAGGTGCTTACATCGAATGGGATAAATTGCCTTCAGGTGGTGAAGGAATCAAGAGTGCATTTGAACAAGTTAATAATGGCTTAGCCCTTTCTCCTGAAAAGGTAACAACATTACAAGACAACTTAGACCAATTGATTCCTGGTTTAGCTGCATTAGGATTAACATTGTTATGTATGTGGTTGCTTAAGAAAAAGGTTTCTCCAATCGTTATCATCCTTGGTTTATTCGTAGTCGGTGTTGTTGGACACGTCATCGGACTTTTATAATCCATAAAAATATAGCTCGGGCGTTGTCCCGAGCTTTTTTTATATAGTATACTGTTCATAAACAAATATCTGGAGGGAGAAAATGGTTCAATCAATCAATACAAAAGTAGACTTGGTAATTGATGCTACTTCGTTTACGGGTCTGACAGATTACGGGCAAATCATGATAGGTGATAATGGTTTTGAGTTTTACCATGCGCGAGATAGACGCAAATATATCCAAATTCCATGGGAAGAAGTGGATTATGTACTAGCATCAGTCATGCTAAAGGGAAAATGGATTCCTCGATATGCCATTCAAACGAAAAAAAATGGTACATACACATTTTCTTCCAAAGAACCTAAAAAAGTGCTTCGTGCGATCAGAGAATATGTAGATGAAGATAGAATGGTACAATCATTGAGTTTCTTTGATGTAGTGAAACGTGGTATTCGTAGTATGTTTAAACGCAAGTAAAAAATAAAGAAAACTTCTAAGAGGAGGTTTTCTTTATTTTTTTACTTTGCAGAAGAAAATATGAAATAGCAAAACCAATTATTTGTCCCCTTTAAATCCCATATGCTAAAATTGATTAGCAAAGAAGGAGGTTATATTATGAGTTGGTTATGGACATTGATTGTTGGAGCCGTGATCGGAGCAATTGCAGGTGCGATCACCAGTAAAGGAAATTCGATGGGCTGTGTAACGAATATCATTGCTGGACTAGTCGGTTCAAGTATTGGACAAGCGATTTTCGGCGAATGGGGACCAAAAGCTGCAGGTATGGCACTTATTCCATCTATTTTAGGCGCAGTGATTTTGGTAGCAGTTGTCTCATTTTTCTTTGGAAAACGATCATAAGTTTTTACAAAATAGTAAACTAAAAGGAGTTGCAGCGAGACTGTGACTCCTTTTTGGCTTTATTTATTTAAAATAAAAAGAAGTTTTCCGGAAATTTTTATTTAACTGTCGTGTACGAAGAAAAGTTTGCTATAATGGAAAAAAGCGTGCAAAGAAAGAGGGAGTTTCATTATGATGCTACGTGTAGAAAAATTGCGCAAAAAAATGCAAGAAGAAAATTTGGATTCATTTTTGGTTACCAGTCCGTACAATCTTCGTTACTTAACGAACTTTACAGGTACGACAGGATTAGCTGTT
This sequence comes from Enterococcus sp. E4-223, assembly GCF_035727065.1. Lineage (NCBI taxonomy): Bacteria > Bacillati > Bacillota > Bacilli > Lactobacillales > Enterococcaceae > Enterococcus > Enterococcus sp. E4-223. The sequence goes on from NZ_JAPMLH010000003.1 coordinate 126,030, forward strand.
ATTACTTTGGAAAAAGCATTTTTTATTACTGATTTTCGTTATACCGAGCAGGCGGCAGCGCAGGCTCAAGGGTTTGAAATTATTAAAAATGTCGGACCTATTTTTGATGAGGTAGCAAACTTAGTACGCAAAGAAGAACTGCACTCATTAGCTTTTGAGGAAACAACAGTCTCATTTTTAGAATATTCGGTTTTAGAAGAAATCATCGATGCGGAATTAGTACCTGTTTCACAGATGATCGAAGAACTCAGAGAAGTGAAAGATGAAGAAGAAATCGCCATTATCGAAAAAGCATGTCATATTGCGGATATGGCATATGATCACATCCTGAAAATGATCCAACCGGGCATGACTGAGATTGAAGTCGCAAATCAACTAGACTTTTATATGCGTTCTCTTGGCGCTTCAGGTGTTTCTTTTGATACGATCGTTGCTAGCGGATTGCGTTCGGCTATGCCGCATGGTGTAGCAAGCAAAAAAATCATCGAACAAGGCGACTTGATCACATTGGACTTTGGCTGCTATTACGAAGGGTACGTTTCCGATATGACACGTACATTCGCTATTGGTGATCCTGGGGAAAAATTAAAAGAAATTTATCAAATAGTCTTAGATGCTCAATTAGCAGTTATTGATGCTGCAAAACCAGGAATGACTGGTGTCCAATTAGACGCAGTTGCTAGAGATTATATTTCAAAACATGGTTACGGGGAAGCATTTGGACATTCTACAGGACATGGGATCGGTCTAGAGATTCACGAAGGACCAAACGTTTCTTCTCGTGCAGAAAAGCAATTTGTACCAGGAAATGTGATCACTGATGAACCAGGGATCTACTTACCAGGAATCGGTGGAGTACGTATTGAGGATGACTTGTTGATCACAGAAGATGGAAATCGTGTGTTGACTCGTTCACCAAAAGAATTGATCATCTTATAGTTTCATCAATAGAAGAAGTAAGCGTAAAAATCAGTGTTCACAGACTTTGTTATAGAAAATCACTCGATTTAATGATACACTATAGAAGAACTTTTAAGCTGTAAGAGATAATAAAGTTGGGTGTTTTCTCCAATTCATAGCAGTTTGCAGCTGATCGGCGGCAGTTTTCTTACCACGTGATCACTATGCCGCATCATAGAGAATTCGGATGTATCTCGTGCTTAGGCAAAGGGAGGAATAAATAAATGGCAGATGAAAAAAATTTGATTTTAAACGCAAACCAAGATTTAGGAGAGATCGTGATCGCTCCTGAAGTCATCGAAGTAATTATCGGGATTGCAGCTTCTAAAGTAGAAGGCGTATACGGAATGCGCGGAACTTTTGCCAGCAATGTCACTGAATTATTAGGACGTGCAGCTCACGGAAAAGGTGTTTACTTAGCAAACGAGGAAGATGGCTTGAAAGTAGATCTTTACTGTTATCTAGAATATGGTGTTTCAGTTCCTAAAGTAGCAATGGAAATGCAGGAACGGGTCAGCCAGCAAGTCCTTTTCATGACGGATATCGATTTATCTGAAGTCAATATCCATGTAGTAGCTGTTGTTCCTGAAAAATTAGAACAACCAACAATCGAAGAACTTTTTGAAGACGAAGAGGAAGAGAATGAATAAAGAATTATCAAGACACGAGATTCGGGAAATGGCATTGCAGGCTTTATTTCCATTAGACTTCAATGCAGACCTAACAAAAGAAGATGCGATTTTCAACGCAATCGAATTAGACCACCGCGACATGATCAACGAAGATGAATCAGAGTTTGTTCCTGTTTATCTTGATACGCTAGTTGGCGGTGTCTGTGCAAAAAAAGATGAATTGGATAAAGTGATTGAAAAACATTTGAAAAACAATTGGCACATCAATCGGATCTCAAAAATGGATTTGGTGATCTTGCGTATCGCGATTTTTGAAATGACTTATGTGACAGATGTACCAGCGGCTGTTGCTTTAAATGAAGCAATCGAGTTGGCAAAAACATTTAGTGATGACCGTTCACGTAAATTCGTCAACGGTGTTTTATCCAATGTATTGAAAGAATTAGAAGCTGGGGCGTAAGTCCTAGCTTTTTTCTATGAATCATCATAAACCTGTTATAAATCGGGAAAATTCTATGGTAGAATGAAAACACAAAAAATATCTGGGAGTGGTTAGATGGCAGAATTGATTAACGGAAAAGAATTAGCTGAAAAAATGCAGGCAGAGATTGCTGTAAAAATCCAAAAATTGAAAGATAATGGTATCCATCCCGGATTAGTCGTTTTATTGGTAGAGGAAAATCCAGCCAGCCAAATCTATGTAAGAAATAAAGAACGTGTAGCAAAAGAAATCGGAATCCATTCATTGGTAGAGCGTTATCCTGAGACGATTTCTGAAGACGAACTACTTGCAGAAATTGAAAAATACAATCAAGATCCTAGTTTTCATGGTATATTGGTCCAATTACCATTGCCAAAGCATATAGATGAAGAAAAGATCCTGTTAGCTATCCGCCCTGAAAAAGACGTAGACGGCTTTCATCCGATGAATTTAGGCAGACTCCTTGCGGGTAAACCGGACAAGATCCCTTGTACTCCATACGGCATCATGAAAATGTTTGAAGCTTATTCTATCGATCCTGCGGGTAAACGAGCAGTAGTTATCGGACGAAGCAATATCGTCGGTAAACCGATGGCTCAGCTACTCTTGATGGCAGATGCAACTGTTACTGTGGCTCACTCTAAAACCGAAAATCTGGCTGAACTGGCACAAGAAGCAGATATTTTAGTCGTAGCAATAGGACGTGGACATTTTGTCACAAAAGAATTCGTAAAACCAGGTGCTGTAGTGATCGATGTAGGGATGAACCGTGATGCTAACGGTAAGCTGATCGGTGATGTGAAATTTGATGAAGTGGAGCCTATTGCAGGCTGGATCACTCCTGTGCCAAAGGGTGTAGGGCCAATGACTATCACGATGCTGATGTATCAAACCGTAAAATCTGCCGAAGCTTTTGGAGCAGGTGAATAGATGGCACAAGAATATTTAACTGTCACTACATTAACGAGGTATTTGAAACGTAAATTTGATGCCGATCCTTATTTAGAACGCGTATATTTAACAGGCGAAATATCGAATTTCCGTTTACGTGCCAATGCCCATCAATATTTCAGCTTAAAAGATGACCATGCAAAAATATCTGCTATTATGTTCAAAGGAGCATTCCAAAAATTACGATTCCAGCCAAAAGAGGGAATGAAAGTCCTTGTTGTTGGGCGTATTTCATTATATGAAGCGGGAGGTTCTTATCAAATCTATGTAGAGCACATGGAGCCTGATGGAATAGGTGCTTTATATCAAGAATTGGAAGAACGAAAAGAAAAGCTGATGAAGGAAGGCCTTTTTCAAGGGCCTAAAAAAATGCTGCCACGTTTCCCAAAGCGAATCGCGGTCCTTACCAGTCCAAGCGGAGCGGTTATCCGCGATATCATCACGACGGTGAAAAGAAGATATCCAATTGTCCAATTGGTTTTGTTCCCAACAGTTGTACAAGGAAACCAAGCAGCGGACAATGTTGTCAGGAATATCCAGAGAGTAGAAGAGATGGGCAATTTCGATACAATGATCATCGGTCGTGGGGGTGGTTCGATTGAGGATTTATGGCCGTTTAATGAAGAGCGGGTTGCTCGGGCGATTTATCAAGCTAATACGCCGGTGATTTCATCTGTAGGACATGAAACAGATACCACGATCGCTGATTTAGTAGCAGATGTTCGGGCTGCCACTCCAACAGCAGCTGCAGAATTAGCTGTTCCTGTTTTGTCAGAAGAGTTGATGCGCATTCAAGAACGGCAAGCTAGATTGCAGCAGGCGTTTGTACGCCAGATCCAGCGCAAACAAGAACGGTTCGAGCGTGCTCGACGTTCCTATGTATTTCGGCAGCCTGAAAGATTGTATGAAGGTCAGACCATCAAATTAGACCAGTTGAAACAGCGATTATATCAAGCTACACAGCAAATTTATCATGCGAAAGAAAAACAAACGATCGCATTAAGCCACCAATTGGAACAAGTGGCTCCGCTTTATCGAGTTAAAGCAGCTCGCCAAGAAACTGCTTATCTAGAAAAACGCTTAGAAGAGAAAATCCAACAATATATGAAACAACAGCAGCAGCGTTTTGCTCAAGCTGTTCAATCTCTTGATTTGTTGAGTCCATTGAAAATCATGGGAAGAGGCTACAGCTATACGACGTTAAATGATCAAGTAGTAAAAAGTGTCTCCGAGATTCATCAAGGGGATTTGCTGACGATCCATTATCAAGATGGAATCGTTAAAGGACAAGTACAAGAGATAGACAAAGGAGAATAAAAATATGGAAAATCCAACTTTTGAAGAGTCACTGCAAGAATTAGAAAAAATTGTCATGCAGTTAGAACAAGGAGACGTTCCATTAGAATCAGCTCTAGATTCGTTTAAACGAGGAATGGAATTAAGCAAACATTGCCAAGATACATTAGCTAAAGCAGAAGAGACCTTGACGAAAATGATGACAGAATCAAATGAAGAAGTTGATTTTGACGGAAACGAGGAAAGCTGAGATGAGATTAACTGACTTTTCAGCTATTCATCTACCTGCTGTAGAAAAAGAAATCTTGTCTTTTTTAGATGAGCATACAACGGATAGAGGACTCTATGATGCGATGAGTTATTCAGTGAAAGCAGGCGGGAAAAGAATACGTCCCTTATTACTTTTAACGGCCGTTGCTTCCTTTGATGAGCCTATTGATGTTCCCGTCTATCAAGTAGCAGCTGCTTTAGAAATGGTGCATACGTATTCCTTGATCCACGATGATTTGCCTGCGATGGACAATGATGATCTTCGTAGAGGAAAACCTACCAATCATAAAGTATTCGGCGAAGCATTAGCTATATTGGCCGGAGATGGTTTGCTTACAGGAGCATTCCAGCTAATCAGTATGGCACACTTAGGTAATTCTCCTAAGCTTCTGCTGCTTCAGCAATTAGCTGTTTGTGCGGGATCACAAGGTATGGTTGCTGGACAAGCTGCAGATATCGAAGGCGAATCGAAAAAGCTTTCTTTAGAAGAATTAGCATTTATTCATGAAAGAAAGACAGGGCATTTGATTCGTTATGCCTTGCTGGCTGGTGGCATATTAGCGAAGCAACCTGAAGAAATCATATTGCTACTTCAACGATTAGCCGAACATTTAGGTTTGGCTTTTCAGATAAGAGATGATCTACTCGATGTGATTGGTACAACGAAAACATTAGGGAAAACAGCTGGTAAAGATGAACGTATGGAAAAAAATACTTACCCGCGTTTATTAGGCCTAGAAAAGACACGTGAGGCGTTGGAGATTGAACTGTTATCCGCCAACAAGATCATAGACAAATTAGAAGAGGACGTTTTTTCTTTTAATGGCGGGCTGATGCGCCAGATGATCAAGCAATTTGATGTGGAGAAATGAGGGAAAGAATGGAAAAAGAACGCGTAGATGTATTAGCGGTCAAACAAGGATTATTTGAAACAAGAGAACAAGCCAAACGTTCAGTGATGGCTGGTTTGATTTACAACGAAAAAAACGAGCGGTTTGATAAACCGGGAGAAAAAATTCCAGTGAGTAGTGAATTAAGAGTCAAAGGTAAAAAACTTCCTTATGTTTCTCGGGGTGGATTAAAATTAGAAAAAGCACTCAAAGCATTTGATCTATCTGTTGAAGGAAAAACATTGTTAGATATTGGTGCTTCCACTGGCGGATTTACTGATGCAGCTTTGCAAAATGGCGCAAAAATGAGTTATGCTTTAGACGTTGGCTACAATCAGCTAGCTTGGAAAATAAGACAAGATCCTAGAGTCGTCGTAATGGAAAGAGTGAATTTTCGTTATGCAAAACCCGAAGACTTTACCTTAGGAATTCCAGAAGTTGCTGTTATCGATGTTTCTTTTATTTCACTAAAACTGATGCTGCCTCCATTACATGCTATTTTAAAAGAAGAGGGAGAAGTGATTGCCTTAATCAAACCCCAATTCGAAGCAGGCAGAGAAGCTGTAGGGAAAAACGGAATTGTTCGTGACCCTCAGACCCATCAAAAAGTTTTAGAAGACATTTTGTCATTTGCGGCACAAGGTGGATATGATGTGCTGGAATTAAGTTATTCTCCGATCACGGGGGGAGAAGGAAATATCGAGTTCTTGGCTCACTTGAGGAAAGTACCCGAAAGCGGAACAATCAATTCAGCTATTAATATGGCAGAAGTGGTTTCAAATGCACACGAACAGTTTGACCATAAATAAATTGTAACTGTGAAAATCAAGTGAGAAGTATGCGGATTCTTCTTTATTATACCAAGGAAATAAGCTATCATTGATTAAGAAGAATATGCTAAGGAGCGAAGACGTAATGAGAAAAAAAGATCGGCATCGTTTGATTACTCGATTGTTGAGTGAGCAAGATATCCGAAAGCAGGAAGAATTTGTTGAAATCCTGAAAAGCAAAGGAATATCTGTTACTCAAGCTACGATTTCCAGAGATATAAAGGAACTGAAACTGATCAAGGTACCGGCTTCAGATGGAGGCTACCGTTATAGCATACCAGCTGAAACAAACGAAGATGTAAATACTAAATTGGAAAAACTATTAAAAGACGCTTTCGTGGCAGTTGACCAAATGGAAAAATTTGTTATTTTAAAAACATTGCCGGGAAATGCTTCGGCAGCAGCAAATTTGATTGATAAACGTTACAAGAAAGAATTATTTTCGATTATCAATGATGACGATAATGTTTTGATGATTACACGAACTGAAGACCAGGCAGTTTTATTGAAGAAAGACTTCCTGCATTACCTTTAAGTTGAGGAGCGAATGTGATGCTACAAGAAATCAGTATTACTAACTTTGCGATTATTCCGGAATTGCGGCTTTCTTTTCACGAAGGAATGACCGCGCTGACCGGAGAGACTGGTGCGGGTAAATCCATTATTATCGATGCTTTAGGTCTGTTAGCAGGAGGAAGAGGTTCAAGCGATTATATACGTCAAGGAGCAGAAAAATGCGTGCTTGAAGGGTTGTTTGAACTACCAAAACAAGAAGGATTCTCTGAACTGATGGTTGAATTAGGGATCGAAACAGATGAGGACAATCTGATTGTTCGACGGGATATGTCCTTAACTGGAAAAAATGTTTGTCGAGTGAATGGTCATATCATCACATTAGCTAATTTAAGAAGAATCGGCAGTTATTTAGTAGATATCCAAGGACAAAACGAACATCAGGAACTGCTCCAGCCTGAATCACATCTTGCTTTATTGGATCGTTTTGGAGATGTAGCTTTCCAACAGAAGAAAAAGAGTTATCAGCAAGAATATATCTCTTATCGTGAGCTGGAAAAAAGGGTACGAAAAGTGCAGCAAAATGAAAAATCCTATGTTCAGAGAATAGATATGCTCCATTTCCAGCAAGAAGAAATAGCTGCTGCTGATTTGCAAGTCGGAGAAGAAGAGAAATTAAAAGAAGAAAGAGAAAAACTTAGCAATTATCAAAAAATTGCTGATGGATTAGCTGCAGGTTACGGAGCACTGACGAATAATGAACAAAACAGTGTAGATGGTGTTGGCTTGGCCGTTTCAGAACTGCAAGGGATCGCCCATCTAGATGTGGAGTATGAAGCAATTTATGAAAATATCCAAAGTGCTTACTATTTGCTGCAAGATGCAATCGGCGATATGAGTCGTCAGATTGATTTATTGGAGTTAGATGAGAGTCGTTTAGAAGAAGTGACGCAACGTTTAGAATTAATCCGACAGTTGAAACGTAAATACGGCGAATCCATTGAGTCAATATTGGCTTACTATGACGAAATCACCGAAGAGCTAGCTTCTTCTGATTTTTCAGAAGGTCAATTGGACAAAATGAAAGAGGAACTAGAGCAAAAAGAGCTTCTACTTCAGCAACAAGCCGCAGATCTTCATGAAGCGCGTAAAAAAATCGCAAAAGAATTGGAAAAATCCATTCTGCATGAATTGAAAAGTCTGTATATGGAAAACACTGAGTTTGAGGTACGTTTCTTAAAAGAAGAAAATAGACAATTGAATCATGATGGATTTGACCAAATCGAATTTTACATTACGACCAATCCAGGAGAGCCACTGAAGCCTTTGGTGAAAGTCGCTTCTGGTGGCGAACTGTCTCGGATGTTGCTTGCTTTGAAAACTATTTTTTCTTCTGAGCAAGGTGTGACAAGTATTATTTTTGATGAAGTGGATACAGGTGTGAGCGGAAGAGTTGCACAAGCCATCGCAGATAAAATTTCTCAAATATCGAAATACTCTCAAGTTTTGTGCATCACTCATCTGCCTCAAGTTGCTGCAGTCGCCGACTATCAATATTATATTGTGAAAGCAGTGATTGATGGACGTACGCAAACTTCTGTTTCAGAGTTGAAAACAAAAGAAAGAGAAGAAGAAATTGCACGTATGCTGGCTGGAAGTGAGATTACAAAACTCACACTCGAACATGCAAAAGAACTATTGAAACTCGCAAAAAGGACCTGAGCCACCTCGCAGTGGTTCAGGTCCTTTTCAGTAGCCGATAGCTATATTTTATTTTTACAGGACACTCATTATAGCAGTCAATACAACAGATCCAATCGTTAAAATCAGCATTGTCCAAATGACAAATTTTGTTACTTTAGCAAAAGTACTTGTTTGTTTTTTTTCACGCATTGTTTTCAACCTCGTCATTAATTAGTTGATTCAAGTGTACAATCTTTTTGCCATTTCCACAAGAGGGCTTTTTTATAAAAACTTCCCTTTTTTTAAATAATAGGTAGTTACGATACAAATAAATAATGTTAATAGAACTAGCCATATAAAGGCATCATCCCTTTCAGCAATAGGTAACTTAATGTTCATTCCATAGATACTGCCGACGATTGTCGGTATAGTTAAAATAATCGTTAAAGAAGTTAAAATTTTCATAATATTATTCAGATTATTCGATACGATTGCTGAAAAAGTCTGATTCATTTGTTCTACTAGTTTTAATTGAATACGAGAAGTAGTCATTGCCTGCTCTGTTTCCACCAATACATCACGTAAATGATTTTTCAAAGCATGATTTTCTTGGAAAAGTTTATTTTGCGCTAGTTCTTTCAATGCATCTAAATTAGCAGAAGTCGCTTCTCTGAAATAAACGAGGCTTTTTTGGATATCCATGATTTGATAAAGTTGTTTGTTTTCAGTGGATACTTGAAGTTTGGCTTCCAAAGTATCGCATTGAGATTGAAGCGTAGCTAAATAACTGTTGTAAGAGAGTGTGACCTGCCAAATGAATTGAAAGAAGATATTGAGATTAGGCGAAATATCACTTTTTGGAAAGGTCTGGCTAAAGACTTTCTTTAAAAACAGTGGTTCATGATTCGTAATTGTGATAAGCTTCTTTTTGGGCGTCAAAATAATAGAGAGCGGGTATGTATCCACTTGAAAATAACCGCTAGGACTTGTTTTAGCAAAAGGATATTGTAACAATAATAACGCTGGCTTTGTCAACTTTGATTGATTAAATTCTTCTGTACGGGAATTTTCTGCATCGTCCAATATGGAAGTGATGTAATCTGACGGAATTTCAAATTGATGTGTCAGCTGATGAATCTCTTCTTGATTAGGACGTTCTACACAATACCAGATCGTTTGGTCAGTTTCCTTTCCGGTATTACGCAGTTTCTCATTATCTAATGTAAAATATTTGATCATGATTTTCCTCCTGTTGCCTGTTTCTTTTATTATAACGGATAGGGAATTGGAATACATGGAATGTGTTTGTAAGATATAGAATATAACTGCATAAATTTAAATAAAATGAAACAGTTGTGTAAAGTATATACAGTATACTTGAAGCAACGATAAAAAAGGAGTTTACGTTCATGGGCACATTCACACCACTTATCTTGTTTTGGTATATTTACCCGGTAATCGTTTTGTTTGGTTGCCAATTTCTTGTAAAATTATTTTCGTTAAATCGTCGTTTTAAAATAAAAGCCCCTGATTTGGCGATTCCTTTTTTGTGGGGTGGTATGCATGCATTGTCTAGAAATACAGGGACAATTTCTATCTTACCGTTTTTCTTTATTTCTGTTTTGCTAATGGGAATTTGTATTGCTGTTTTCCAAGCATATTATTATGAAGAAATTATTTATCCGCGTTATTTCAAGATGACTTGGCGTTTGGTTTTTCTGTTGACAATCGTCTTGTACGCTGTCTTGATCATTGTGAACATACTTTCTTACCTATGAAAAAAATAGAAAAGCTGTAAAAAGTCTTTTAAAAGGCTTTTTGCAGCTTGATTTTTAAAAAAATGTTTATGAATAAAAAAGTTGTTCCCGGATTTCCCAGAAAAGGTGGTAGAAAGTGGGGGATTGTGGTAGACTAATTTTAGTTAGTGGAGGAATGGGGGGCTTTCAATGTTGATGGGTGAATTCCAACATAATATTGATGCAAAAGGACGTTTAATCGTGCCCTCAAAACTTCGTGAAGAACTTGGTGAAAAGTTTGTTCTGACACGCGGATTGGATGGCTGTCTTTTCGGCTATCCGATGAGCGAATGGGAAAATCTGGAAGCTAAACTGAACGAAATGCCGTTGGCTAAAAAAGACGCACGTACTTTTGTGCGATTCTTCTATTCGGCTGCCACTGAATGCGAACTTGATAAACAAGGACGAATCAATATACCCAGCACGTTAAGAAATTATGCAGCTTTGGCAAAAGGTTGCGTAGTCATCGGTGTATCTAACCGAATTGAAATTTGGGATGAGACACGATGGCAAGATTTTTCTGCAGCAGCAGAAGATAACTTTGACGAAATTGCTGAAAGTATGATTGATTTCGGACTATAAGAATAGGAAGAGGCTGACTAATGACTGAAACATTTCAACACTATACAGTCATGTTGAAAGAAACGGTAGATGGATTGAACATCAAACCGGATGGCGTTTATGTAGACTGTACACTCGGCGGTGCCGGACATAGTGAATATTTATTAAGCCAACTAAGTTCTAAAGGGCATCTGTATGCGTTTGACCAAGATCAAAAAGCAATCGATCACGCCAAGCTGCGTTTAGCTTCTTACGTCGAACAAGGTATGGTCACATTTATCAAAGCGAATTTCAGAGAATTAGAAGAACGCTTGAGTGAACATGTAGATAAAGTAGACGGCATTTTGTATGATCTAGGGGTTTCCTCTCCTCAACTAGATGAAGCAGAACGTGGATTTAGTTATCATCAAGATGCACCCTTGGATATGCGTATGGATCAGTCAGCTCCTTTATCCGCTTATCACGTAATTAATGAATATTCCTACCATGAATTAGTAAAGATTTTCTTCCGCTATGGCGAGGAGAAATTTTCCAAACAAATTGCTCGTGAAATCGAACGAGTACGAAAAACAAAACCAATCCAAACAACTGGTGAGCTTGTCGAAATCATTAAACAAGTCATCCCAGCTCCCGCAAGAAGAAAAGGCGGGCATCCTGCAAAAAGAATTTTTCAAGCTGTGCGGATTGCAGTAAATGACGAACTCGGTGCCGAAGAGGCCTCTTTAGAACAGGCAATCCGGTTATTGAAAGTCAATGGAAGAATCAGTGTGATTACATTCCACTCATTAGAAGACAGAATTGTCAAAAGTATGTTTAAAGAATATAGTACGGTACAAGATTTACCACCGGGACTTCCTGTCATACCTGACGAATTTCAACCGGAACTGAAAGTCATTACTCGTAAACCAATCCTTCCTTCAGAGGAAGAGTTAGCAGAAAACAATCGATCACGCAGTGCAAAGTTACGTATTGCAGAAAAAATAAGAATGAAAGAGGAGTAGAATGATGGCAGAATTAAAGAAAATGCAAGAGTACGAATATGATTTACCTGAATTGGTGGATCAGCCAGAACAACAAATGCCAGATTCTTCTTCGAATCAAGAAATCATTCTTCCACAATCACCAGCAAAACGATTGAAGCAGATTTCTGCTTTGGAAAAAATTGCTGTAGCAAGCGTGGCGATTGCTATTGTTGCTTTGTGTGTTTTAACAGTCATGTTGCGTACAAATATCAGCGGAGCTGAAAAAGAAATCACGTCAATACAAACAGAAATCAATGATAAAAAGCAAGAAAAAACGAGTTTAGAACAAGAAAAAAATGAACTTTCTCGTACTGAACGGATTAAACAAATCGCAGAAGAAAAAGGATTGTCTATTAATGACGACAATTTAAGGAAAGTGAAGTAAATGAGTCTTAAAAATAAAATTCGGCGGTTTATGGAAAAGAAAAATCTAAATCCGATGAACAATCGCAAAAAAGTAGGTATCATTTTATTTGCTACGAGTATTGGATTGTTCTTTTTATTTGCCGTCCGTTTCTCGTATATCGTTATTGGAGGTCATGTTGCTGGTACCTCATTAGCTGAAAAAACAAAACAGTTGTACCAAGGAAGTGAAGTAGTAAAAGCAAAAAGAGGAACGATTTATGATCGTAACGGTGTGGCGCTCGCAGAAGATGCCTCCTCTTATTCAATTAAAGCGATACTCTCAAAAACATATACCTCTGGGGATAAAAAACTGTATGTTGAAGAAAAGAATTTTGATAAAATAGCAGAAATCCTGCATAAGAATCTTTCTATAGACAAAAAAGATGCACTGAATATTTTAGAAGACGGCGCAAAAAAAGAGCTGTATCAAGTTGAATTTGGTAGCTATGGGAAAAATATCTCCCAAGAAACCAAGCAAAACATCGAAGCGGACATGAAAAAAGAAGGTGTCGCTGGTCTTTACTTTGTCGACCATCAGGCTCGGATGTATCCAAATGGCGTCTTTTCTTCTCATTTTATTGGATACGCAGTTCCAGACAAAGATGAGAATGGCTTAGTTGGTAAACTAGGTTTGGAGTCTGCTTACAATGATATTTTGAGCGGTAAAGATGGTAAGATTATTTATCAAAAAGATAATTTTCAAAATCCTCTGCCAGGTACAGTGGCAGAAGAAGAAAAAGCTGTCGACGGACAAGATATCTACACGACTTTAGACAGCAGACTACAAAGTTATTTAGAAACACTGATGGATCAAGTAAATGAAGAATATCAGCCAGAAGAATTGACAGCAGTCCTGATGAAAGCAAAAACCGGAGAAATCTTGGCAATGGGACAACGACCTACTTTCAATCCTGAAACAATGGAAGGATTGACTGGAAAAGATGCTATCTGGCGTAATTTCTTGGTACAAGATAGTTATGAACCAGGATCAACCATGAAAGTTTTCACTACTGCAGCTGCTATCGAAGAAGGAGAATTCAACGAGAATGAAACCTTCCAATCTGGAAAAATCCAAGTAGAAGATGCTACGATCAATGACCATGACTTTGGTGAAAAAGGTGTGCTGACCATGCGTCAAGCTCTTTCATGGTCAAGTAACGTCGGGATGGTCATACTGGAACAGCGATTAGGCGGACGATGGTATAACTATTTACAAAAACTAGGATTTGGACAAAGTACTCATTCTGGACTAGATGATGAAGTAAACGGTGCTTTACCTACATCAAATATTGTCGACCGAGCAATGAGTGCTTATGGACAAGCGGTAGGTGTGACGAATTTCCAAATGATGAAAGCTTTCACTTCTATTGCGAATAACGGTACAATGATTCAACCTCGATATATCAGCAAAGTGGTGGATCCCCAAACTGGAGAAGAGCGAACAACTCAAACAGAAGTTCTAGGGCAACCTTTTTCAAAAGAAACAACAGAAAAAGTCCGTGAATATATGAGAGATGTTGTCGAAAGCGAAAACTACGGTAGTGCTTATGGTGTATATAGTGTACCTGGATACAATGTATCGGCAAAAACCGGAACAGCCCAAATCGCTTCTGATACAGGGGGATATCAAACAGGAGATACAGCCTACCTGTATTCGATTGTGGAGATGGTTCCTTCTGAAGATCCAGACTATGTCTTGTATCTAACAATGAAACACCCTAAGACATATGATCGAATGGCCTTGGCTAAAATCGCAAATCCATTGATGAAACGGGCAATGGATTTTAAAGAAACTGAAGAAGATTCAGATACAGAAACAAAAACAGAAAAAGTATCCGTAGCCGATTATCGTAATCTTGAAGCGGACGTTGCAGCAGCTGATGCTCAAAAAAGTGGACTGCAACCTGTAGTGATCGGTAATGGTAAAAAAGTACAAAAACAATCTACTGCCAACGGTGATCAGTTGATCTCTGGAGAAAAACTGATCCTATACACTGGTGGTGATAAGCTGATGCCTGACGTAACAGGATGGTCAAAAGCAGATATCATGAAGCTGGGGAAAATCCTCGGTATTGAAGTTAGTTTTGATGGAGATGGTTATTGTGTCAAACAAGAACTTGCTCCATATGAAAAAATCACTGAAGACAAACTTAGTTTTACTTTAGAAGAATAAGAAGAGAAATAGGAGAGAAAAGAGCATGGAATGGACACAAGCATTGATTCCCATTGTCAGCAGTTGTGCAATGACAATTGCCGCAATGCCGCTATTTATTGGTTACTTTCAAATGAAAAAGCAAGGTCAGGCGATTCGTGAGGAGGGACCAAAGTGGCACAATAGCAAAGCCGGAACTCCTACAATGGGCGGCTTAGTGTTTCTGATCGGCTCTATTTTGACAGGAATTTGGGTTGGAGCTTGGCAAAAACAGCTAACTCCTACTCTTTTCATCTTGCTTTTTGTATTAGCATTATACGGAGTAATCGGCTTTCTTGATGATTTTATAAAAATATTCAAGAAAAGAAACATGGGACTGAACTCGAAGCAGAAATTGATTGGACAGATTCTAGGGGGAATCATCTTTTATCTTGTTTACCGTTCTGAAGGTTATCCAGGTGTATTGAATTTCTTCGGACTAGATCTACCTTTAGGAATCATTTATGGTATTTTCGCTCTCTTCTGGCTTGTTGGATTTTCAAATGCAGTAAATCTGACAGATGGCATCGATGGATTAGTTGCTGGCTTAGGAAGTATCTCTTTTGCAGCTTACGGTCTAATTGCTTGGCATCAGCATCAGTATGATGTATTAATCATTTGCTTAAGTGTTTTAGGAGGTTTACTGGGTTTCTTCGTCTACAACAGAAAACCTGCCAAGATTTTTATGGGAGATGTCGGTTCATTAGCGTTGGGCGGACTTTTAGCGGCAATTTCTATAATGCTAAACCAAGAATGGACATTGCTTTTGATTGGTTTGATCTATGTTATGGAAACAGCAAGTGTGATGCTTCAAGTTACTTCCTTTAAGCTTACAGGAAAACGAATTTTTAAAATGTCTCCAATTCATCATCACTTTGAAATGTGCGGATGGTCGGAGTGGAAGATTGATACAGTTTTTTGGTTGATCAGCATTGTGACTTCGTTGATCACATTATGGATCGTTTGGTAGGAGATGACGGGAAATGAAAAAAATATCAACATATGAAAATAAGAAAGTGCTTGTCTTAGGACTCGCAAAAAGCGGAGTAAGTGCGGCCAAATTATTACATGAATTGGGCGCACTTGTCACCGTTAATGATGGAAAACCTTTTGACGAAAATCCGGAAGCACAAGAGCTGCTTTCTTTAGGGATAAAAGTAATAACAGGTAGTCATCCAATCGAATTGTTGGATGAAGAATTTTCATTGATGGTCAAAAATCCAGGGATTCCCTACAGTCATCCTTTAGTAGCAAAAGCCCAAGAAATGGGTATTCCGGTAATTACGGAAGTTGAGCTAGCTTACGAAGTAGCGGAATGCCCAATTATTGGGATTACAGGAACGAACGGAAAAACAACGACAACAACGATGACAGGACTACTACTGAATGCAGGAGCAGATCAAGGAATTGCACGTTTAGCGGGTAATATTGGGTATCCAGCAAGTGGTGTAGCGCAAGAAGCAAAATCAGAAGATAAAATTGTGATGGAATTGTCTAGCTTCCAACTCATGGGAATCACAGATTTCCGCCCTCATATAGCGGTGATTACCAATATCTATGAAGCACATATTGATTATCATGGTACAAGAAAAGAATATGTCAAAGCTAAATGGAACCTTCAAAAAAACATGACAGAAAAAGATTATCTGATCCTTAACTGGAATCAGTCAGAACTACAAGAATTAGCGCAAAGAACAAAAGCACGTGTACTGCCTTTCTCGACAAAAGAAGTGTTGGAAGGCGGTGTGTATGCTGACGATTACTCAATATACTATAAAAAAGAAAAAATAATGGAAATATCTGAACTTGGCGTACCAGGTAAGCATAATGTAGAAAATGCACTAGCTGCTATTTCTGTAGCAAAATTGTATGGTATATCAAATGAAGCTATACGAGAAACGTTGAATTTATTCCATGGCGTACCACATCGTACGCAATATGTAGGAGAAATCCAAGGCAGAAAATTTTATAATGATTCAAAAGCAACCAATATTTTAGCGACTAAAATGGCTCTAAGTGGATTTGAAACGTCTAAGGTCGTGTTATTGGCTGGCGGATTAGACAGAGGAAATACATTTGATGAATTAATTCCTTCATTAAAAGGAATCAAAGCAATGGTCGTATTTGGCCAAACAAAAGAAAAGTTGATGGATGCTGGAAAAAAAGCAGGGATCGAGACAATAGTAACAGCCGATTCTGTAGAACAAGCAGTTCCTTTAGCATTAGAAAACAGTACAGATGGTGATGTAGTTTTATTATCACCAGCGAATGCCAGCTGGGATCAATACCCAAATTTTGAAACTAGAGGAAACAGATTCATGGAAGCTGTGAACCGATTAAAATAGAAAAAGTAGAAGCGAGCGATAAAAAATGAAAATTTTGGTTACAGGCGGAGGAACAGGGGGACATATTTATCCAGCTCTTGCCTTTGTCAATTATGTAAAGACTCAAGAACCGAATGCTGAATTCATGTATGTGGGAGCAAAACGAGGTCTAGAAAACAAAATCGTCCCTGATACAGGAATGCCTTTCCATACCTTGGAGATTCAAGGATTTAAACGAAAAATTTCCATGCATAACATTAAGACGGTCCGATTGTTTCTTAAGAGTATCCGTCAAGCAAAAAAAATCCTCAGTGATTTTCAACCAGATATCGTTATCGGTACTGGAGGATATGTTTCCGGAGCGGTAGTGTACGCTGCAGCCAAAATGGGTATTCCAACAATTATCCATGAACAAAACAGTGTACCAGGTGTTACCAATAAATTTTTAAGCCGATATGTGGATCGGATCGCTCTTTCATTTAAAGATGCGGCTTCCTTTTTTCCTGAAAACAAAGCAGTTCTTGTAGGTAATCCTCGAGCACAAGAAGTAGCAGATACTAAAAAATCAGATATTTTGAAAACATTTGGTTTGGATCCAGAAAAGAAAACAGTCTTGATTTTTGGCGGTAGTCAAGGAGCACTTAAAATCAATCAAGCAGTATCAGTTTTTTTAAGTGAATATATTCCTTCTTCTTACCAAGTTTTGTATGCTTCAGGAGATAGATATTATGAAGAGATCCTAAATAAAATAAATCCTGAAATACAAAATATTAGTGTCCAGCCTTATATCAAAAATATGGCAGAGGTCATGGCTTCCAGTGATCTGCTGGTGGGGCGTGCTGGTGCAACTTCGATCGCAGAATTCACAGCTCTGGGGTTACCGGCAGTGTTGGTTCCCAGCCCATATGTTACGAATGATCATCAAACTAAAAATGCAATGAGTCTTGTTCACGCAGGAGCAGCAAAAATGATTGCAGATAATGAACTAACAGGTGAATCACTAAGTCAGACAATCAACGAAATCATGGGTGATGAAGAATTGCAAAAGCAAATGTGCCGAGCTTCTAAAGAACAAGGAATCCCTGATGCTTCAAAACGTCTTTATGACTTAGTAAAACAAATAATCAAAAAATAAAGGCGGTGGTCTTAGTGAGTAAGAAAAAAGAACCAAAAAAATTGTCTCATCCGTCTTCTGATGAAAACAATTTGACTCCTTGGCAAAAGGCTAACCGAAAATATCTGGCAGAACAAGAGATGAAAAACCAAGAGCCAAAAAAAGAAGACATAACATTAGATACACCCCTTTCAGATTCTGAAGAAGAAAAAACGGTTCAAGAGGAACAGCAAGAAGAAAGCCAGTCCGAGAAAAAAATCGAATTTTTTGAAGAGATCAAGCAAAAGAAAAACGGTGGGCCATATAACGGTTCTTTTTTGAACCGGCTGCCCAATTTAAAAAGTCAACGGCACAAAGTACTATTTCGTCGGTTAGCTTTGATCATCACTGTATTGGGTATACCGCTGATTTTTTTGATCTATTATGTTTCTCCTTATAGCAAATTACAAGCAGTTGCAGTATCAGGCAATAAGACAGTCAACAGCCAAGAAATCATCTCTGATACAAAATTGTCATTAGGAGAAAATGTTTGGGGACAGTATTTTCATCGATCTACTTATATCGATCGCCTTAAAAAAGCACAGCCAAGAATCGAAACAGCAAATATACATTTCAAAGGGATGAATGAATTCGATTTGGATGTAACAGAATATAAAGAGATTGCTTTGATCGCAAAAAACAATCAATACTACCCAGTGATTGAAAATGGAACAGTATTAGATGAAAAAGTAGCAAATCCTACAAAAAATCTCCCTATCTTGGAAGAGTTCAAAGACTCTGCAAAAATCAAAGAATTAACAAAGCAATACAATCAGTTATCATCAGAATTACAAAAAGCAATTTCTGAAATCAAGTACACGCCAAGAGCAAGCAATAAAAATCTGATCCAATTGAATATGAATGACGGCAATCAAGTTATTGTAAATATCAATAATCTTGCGAACCAAATGAAATATTATTCGCAAGTAGCCAAAGATATGGATGAAAAAGGTGTGATCGACATGGAAGTTGGTATCTTCTCGCATCCTTACGGTAGCACTCAAGAAACGGAAGAATCGGGCCAATCGGAAGAAACAACTGAAAGTGAAGAAAATGCGGATCAAACAAACGAATCAAGTGAAGAGGCAGAAACGCAAGCAGCACAAACACCTGGATCGTCTAGCACAAACGGATCATCTGATTCAAATGATTCAAGTGAAACAAGTCAAATAGAAGATAATCCAAGTACAACTCCGTCAAGTTTAAATGAAAATTGATAAAACAACTTTAAAAAGTAAGAATGTACTTTCTAAAAACCAGTAATTTATGGTAGAATTGGAAGCAGTGAATATATCTATTAATAAGTATATTTTAAAACGGACGCTAGTTGTTCGCTTGTATATGGAATAGTAAGTAGGAGGGAATCCCATTCATGGCAAAAACAGGAATGTATGTAGGCCTTGATATTGGAACGACATCTGTTAAAGTTGTCGTGGCTGAATATATCGACAGCCAAATGAATATTATTGGAGTAGGAAACGCAAAATCAGAAGGGATTAACCGAGGCATTATCGTTGATATCGATAAAACGGTCCAAGCGATACAACGAGCAGTACGACAAGCAGAAGAAAAAGCAGGTATCCAGATCAAAGGCGTAAGTGTCGGTTTGCCAGCAAACATGCTTGAAGTAGAAAATTGCCAGGGAATGATTGCAGTTAACGGAGATTCAAAGGAAATCACCGATGAAGATGTCAGAAATGTGGCTTCAGCTGCCCTTGTTCGTTCAATACCTCCTGAACGTCAAATCGTGTCAATATTGCCACAAGATTTTACTGTCGATGGGTTCGAGGGAATCAAAGATCCTCGTGGAATGATCGGCGTAAGATTAGAAATGTACGGTCTGTTGTTTACAGGACCTAAAACGATCATCCATAACATACGTAAATGCGTGGAAAATGCCGGATTAATCGTCAACGAAATGGTGATTACTCCTTTAGCGCTGACTGAATCAATTCTTTCTGACGGAGAAAAAGATTTTGGTACGATCGTCATTGATATGGGTGGCGGCCAAACAACAACGGCTGTTATGCATGATAAGCAATTGAAGTTTACCAATCTTGACCAAGAAGGTGGCGAATTTGTCACTAAAGATATCTCTATTGTATTAAATACGTCATTTAACAATGCAGAAGCGTTGAAAATAAACTACGGTGATGCATACCCAGAACGGACATCACCAGATGAAGAATTTCCAGTAGATGTGATTGGTCAGTCAGAACCAGTGAAAGTCGATGAACGCTACTTGTCAGAAATTATTTCAGCTCGAATGGAACAGATTTTCAACAAAGCAAAAGATGCATTGGACCAAATCGAAGCATTAGAGTTGCCAGGTGGCGTCGTATTGACAGGCGGAGCTGCTAGTCTTCCTGGTGTTGTGGACTTGGCACAAGAAATCTTCGGCGTAAATGTAAAATTGTATGTTCCAAATCACATGGGGCTGAGAAACCCGGTATTCACAAATGTAATAAGTATCGTGGATTATTCAGCAAACTTGAGTGAAGTGTATCAATTGGCAAAAATTGCTGTTACGGGTGAAACCTCAGCAGCTCGTCAAATGGTAGTTGAACAAGAAACAACAAACACATATGAGAGCTATGAAGCACCTGAAGAAACAATCTACGATGAGCCGGAACCAAAAGAGTCCGGAGAAAATGTAAAAAATAAAATCAAGGGTTTCTTTACAAATATTTTTGATTAATTCATCCTGGGAGGAATAAGATATGGAATTCTCAATTGATAATAATATCAATGACGGCGCAGTAATCAAAGTCATCGGAGTCGGTGGTGGCGGTGGAAATGCTGTAAACCGAATGATTGAAGAAAACGTTAAAGGTGTTGAATTCATTACAGCCAACACAGACGTGCAAGCATTAAAAAATTCAAAAGCTGAAACAGTTATCCAATTAGGCCCCAAATATACTCGTGGTTTAGGTGCTGGTTCTCAGCCAGAAGTTGGACAAAAAGCGGCAGAAGAAAGTGAACAATCCTTACGCGAAGCTTTAGACGGTGCAGATATGATTTTCATCACTGCAGGAATGGGTGGAGGAACCGGTACAGGTGCTGCACCAATCGTTGCAGGTATCGCGAAAGAATTGGGCGCATTGACTGTTGGTGTCGTGACACGTCCATTCACTTTTGAAGGACCGAAACGTGGCCGTTTTGCTGCAGAAGGTATCGCTCGTTTGAAAGAAAATGTGGATACATTATTAATTATCTCAAATAACCGTTTATTAGAAGTTGTAGATAAAAAGACACCGATGCTTGAAGCTTTCCGTGAAGCAGATAATGTTTTACGACAAGGTGTACAAGGTATCTCTGATTTGATCACAGCGCCAGGTTACGTTAACCTTGACTTTGCTGACGTGAAAACAGTGATGGAAAACCAAGGTACAGCATTGATGGGGATCGGTGTGGCTAGTGGAGAAGATCGCGTAGTAGAAGCAACGAAAAAAGCAATCTCCTCTCCATTGCTTGAAACATCTATTGATGGAGCTGAACAAGTACTTCTTAACATCACAGGCGGTTTGGATATGACATTGTTCGAAGCACAAGATGCTTCAGATATCGTAGCAAATGCAGCAACTGGCGATGTAAATATCATTCTAGGTACATCTATCAATGAAGAAATGGGCGATGAAATCCGTGTGACGGTCATCGCAACAGGTATCGATGAATCAAAAAAGGAACGCAAGTCTAGCCGACCAGCTAGACAAGCACAAATGCAATCACCTGCTCAAAAGACTGTATTAGATATGGATCAAGCTAAACCAACTTCTTCAGAAGAAGAAAACAGTTTTGGCGATTGGGATATCAGACGTGAACAAAATGTTCGTCCTAGAGTTGATGATTCCAATTTTGACAATATCGAAAAAAAAGAATTTGATACATTCAACCGCGAAGAAACAAAATCTCATGGCGATGATGAATTAAATACGCCACCGTTTTTCCGTCGTAAAAAATAAAGGAGAGGAAGAGCACATGATTGCTGACAACTTGCAGAAAATCAAGCAAGAAATTCAGGATTCGTGTGCTCTTGTTCATCGTGATCCGAAAGAAGTTACATTAGTAGCTGTAACAAAATCTGTTGAATCCGCTCAAGCTGAAGAATTGGTTAGAGCTGGCGTTATGAATTGTGCAGAAAACCGAGTAGATAAACTATTACAAAAGAAACAAGATTTATTTGATTTTCCTGAAATAAAGTGGCATTTAATTGGTAATTTACAGCGCAGAAAGGTAAAATTGATTGTAAATGAAATTGATTACTTTCATGCGTTGGACAGTTTAAGATTAGCAGAAGAAATCCAGAAGCGGTTAGAGAAAGAATTATCCTGTTTTATTGAAGTAAATGTTTCTGGTGAGGAATCAAAACATGGAATTTCACCAGATGAGCTTTTACCGTTTGTGGAATCTTTAGCTGCCTGCACAAAAATCAAGGTTGTTGGGTTAATGACTATGGCGCCTAAAGAAGCTTCTGATGAGCAAATCCATAAAGTGTTTGGTACGCTGAAAGAATTGCGTGATCTTGTTCAAGCAAAAGGTTATGCCCATGCACCATGTAGTGAATTAAGTATGGGGATGAGTCAAGACTTTCAAATTGCGATTGAAGAAGGTGCAACATTTATCCGTGTAGGAACAGCGCTATTCAAAGACGAATAAAGGAGGAACAAAAATGCCGCTTTTAAACAGAGGAGCAATTGCTAATTTTTTCGGATTAGCTGATGAGGAAGAGTACGAATACCAAGATTATCCTGAAACAACAAAAAAGGCTGTACAGCCAACTAAAAAAAATACAACACAGAATCAATCAACTCATTCTGTATCTGCTGCGAATACTCATGAAAAACAAAAAACGGCGACTTCACGTCCTGTAACGCATGAAAGTATTCAGCCGGCTGAAAAGAAAAAAGTAATTGAACTACATCAATCACCTACAAAAACTGTAGCGAAAGAAAGAACAGCTTCAAGAACCTCTACACAACCTAAAGCAAATCTTGCTGGAAAAATCACTGTAATGGAACCAAGAGCTTATTCTGAAGCTATGGCGATTGCTAAACGAATCATTGCTGGAGAAGCAACCTTAGTGAATTTTCATTTAGTAGAAGAAAAACAAGCGAGAAGAATCGTTGATTTTCTAACAGGAACAGTTTATGCACTAGATGGAGATATCAAACGTGTTGGAGATGAGATTTTTCTTTGTACACCGACTGGGATGGAGATTGACAGTTCAACCGCTCAATCTTTTGCAGATGCGAATTTGTTTGATCTGTAAGAGGAGGAACTACGATTTATACTATTGCACTATTACTTCATTTACTTCAACGGGCAGCCTATTTCTATAGCATTATCTTGATGGTATATGCATTGCTCTCTTGGTTTCCAGGCGGGTATCAATCAGGGCTAGGACGATTATTAGCTAAGATCTGCGAACCGTATATCAGTTTGTTCGATCGTCTGCCTTTGAGGATTGGACCCTTGGATTTCACAATTTTAGGGGCAATCCTGATTTTGAACTTAGCCGTACAAGGTTTAGCACAGATCGTTATATGGATAACTGTCCATTTAGTTTATTGATTGAAGCAACAAAATCTTTATTCTCAGAATAGATAGGAGGGGAAAATTTTGGATGCAAATGTATACCAGCACTTTCGGGCAGATGAACGTACATTTATCGATTCGGTAGGCGATTGGATTGAACAAGTTCAAGGACAATATGCACCCTATCTGACCGAATTTCTTGACCCAAGACAATCCTATATTTTAGAAACACTGATTCGACAAAGCAGTGATTTGCGTTTCATGTTTTATGGCGGATATGAACAGGCAGAAAGAAAAAGATGTTTGATTTTCCCCGATTATTACGAACCTGTAGAGGAAGATTTTGAAACAGCATTGTATGAAATCCATTATCCTAGCAAATTTGCCAGCCTAAGTCATGGGAAAATCCTTGGAACTTTAGTGGGAACGGGGATCAAACGCTCTTACTTTGGCGATATCATCTCGGACGGTGATCGCTGGCAAGTATTTATTGCAAATGAGGTGGATCATTTTGTTGCTGCACAAGTAACAAAGATTGGAAAGGTTGCTGTACGCTTGGAACCAATCAAATACACAGAAATGATTATGCCGAAAGATAGCTGGACACAAGAAAGAGGAACAGTTAGTTCCATGCGACTAGACAGTGTGATCTCTGAGATTTATAATATTTCCAGACAGCGGTCCAAGCAGCTGATCGAAGCTGGTAAAGTAAAAGTGAACTGGACAGAAAATACAAGACCTGATTTTGTACTTGAACTATTAGATATTATTTCAGTCAGAGGTTATGGCAGAGTCCAGATCCAAGAACTTGAGGGGAAGACGAAAAAAGAAAAGTACAGGGTACTGTTCGGTGTATTACGTAAATAAAATAAAAAGGTGGTTTACTCATGGCTTTAACTCCATTAGATATCCAAAATAAGACATTCCCGACAAAAATGCGGGGATATAATCAAGACGAAGTAGATGATTTCTTAGATTTAGTTGTTCGTGACTATGAGGAATTGACTCAAAGAAATCGAGAATTAGAAAAAGCAGTCAAACATTCTGAAGAAAAACTTGAGTACTTCAATGAATTAAAAGATGCTTTGAACCAATCAATCATCGTAGCTCAAGATACGGCTGATAAAGTAAAAACAAGTGCAAGCAAGGAATCCGAAGTGATCGTTACTTCTGCACAAAACAAAGCAGATGAGTTAGTTGCGAACGCTGAAAAACGTGCACATCAATTAACAACTGATGCAGAAGAAAAAGCAAGAAAAATCTTGACAGATGCAACAGAAAAAGCAAGACAGCTTGCGACAGAAACTGAAGATCTTAAGAAAAAAACACGAGTATTCCATCAACGTATCAGCTTGATGCTTGAGTCTCAATTAGAACAAGTGAAAAGTCCGGAATGGGATGAAATTTTACAACCATTCTCCAGCTACGTGACTGACAGCCATGAAGTGATCAAAGAAGTTTTAGCAAAACAGCTTGACAATGAAAATGATACTGATGTAAACTCAGACACAGGAGTCATAGAAGCACCTATGACGGCATTTGATACACAGGCTATTGATATCTCGATCGTGCCTGGTGAAAATGAAAACGAGTAGAACAGAAAAGCACTTTGTTATTCTTAAAGCGAGCCGATGAGAGTGGAAGTTCGGTAAGACACTGCATGGTGAAAGATCCTCTACTTGAGACCTGCTTTTCCGAAATTAGAGTAAGAAGCAGCGGCTGACCTCGTTATTGGTCACAGAGAGTTTGCACTAGATAGATGCAACTAAATTTGGGTGGTACCACGGCATGTTCGTCCCTTGCGGCTGAACATGCTTTTTTGTGTCCGGAAAACAAACAAAGGAGTGTATGGTTGAATGAAAATGAAAGAAACCTTGCAATTAGGAAAAACAAAATTCCCTATGCGTGGTAATTTGCCAAACCGAGAAGGCGAGTGGCAAAAAGAATGGGAAGAAAATCGAATCTACCAAAAAAGACAAGAGTTGAACGAAGGAAAACCTAGCTTTGTTCTTCATGATGGACCTCCATATGCCAATGGTAATATCCATTTAGGACATTCATTGAATAAAATCAGTAAAGACATTATCATTCGTTCAAAATCAATGTCTGGCTATCGTGCACCATATGTTCCAGGATGGGATACACATGGATTGCCGATTGAACAAGTATTGGCTAATAAAGGCGTGAAACGTAAAGAAATGTCCATGGCAGAATACTTGGAAAAATGTCGTGAATATGCACTTTCCCAAGTAGATAAGCAACGAGCAGATTTCAAACGCCTAGGAGTTGCAGGAGATTGGGAACATCCTTATGTTACATTAGATCCTTCTTATGAAGCTGCACAAGTACGCGTATTTGGTAAAATGGCTGAAAAAGGCTATATTTACAAAGGATTGAAACCAATTTACTGGTCTCCGTCAAGTGAGTCTTCTTTAGCGGAAGCTGAAATTGAATATAAAGATGTAAAATCTCCATCTATTTTTGTAGCTTTCAATGTCAAAGACGGCAAAGATATTCTTGATGAAGATACAGCTTTTGTCATTTGGACGACAACACCATGGACATTGCCAGCAAACCAAGGTATTGCTGTAAATCCAAAATTTACGTATGTATTGGTAGAAGCCGATGGCCGTAAGTTTGTCGTAGCGAAAGATTTGCTAGAAACAGTCCAATCAGAAATCGGTTGGGAAAATGTAACAGTTCTAAAAGAATTTGCTGGACAAGAAATGGAATATATGACTGCAAGTCATCCATTCTATGAACGTGAATCACTTGTGATTTTAGGCGATCATGTTACTTTAGACGCTGGTACTGGATTAGTCCATACTGCTCCAGGACATGGGGAAGATGACTATATCGCTGGTAGCAAATATAAACTATCTGTAGTGTCACCTGTAGACTCAAAAGGATTGTTTACAGAAGAAGCACCTGGATTTGAAGGAATCTTTTATGACAAAGCAAATCCTATGATCACTGATCTATTAAAAGAAAAAGGAGCTTTGCTGAAGCTAGATTTCTTTACTCATAGTTATCCTCACGATTGGCGGACGAAAAAGCCTGTGATCTATCGGGCAACTCCACAATGGTTTGCATCTATCGATAAATTCCGTCAGAATATTTTGGATGAAGTAGAAAAAGTAGAGTGGGTTATCCCTTGGGGTAAAACACGTTTGTATAATATGATCCGTGACCGCGGCGATTGGGTAATTTCCCGTCAGCGTGCATGGGGAGTACCACTTCCGATTTTCTATGCTGAAAATGGAGAAGCAATCATCACACCAGAAACAATCGAACATGTGGCAAAATTATTTGCTGAACATGGATCAATTATCTGGTTTGAAAAAGAAGCGAAAGAACTTCTTCCTGAAGGATTTACCCACCCAGGTTCTCCTAATGGCGAATTTACAAAAGAAAAAGATATCATGGATGTCTGGTTTGATTCTGGTTCTTCTCATGAAGCTGTTTTACGTCAGCGACCAGAATTATCATTCCCAGCAGATATGTATTTAGAAGGATCAGACCAATATCGTGGCTGGTTCAACTCAAGTATCACGACTAGTGTGGCTATCAATGGTGTAGCACCATACAAATCAGTTATTTCTCAAGGATTTGCTTTAGATGGTGAAGGCCGTAAGATGAGTAAATCTTTAGGAAACATCATTGCACCAGAAAAAGTGATCAAACAATTTGGTGCAGATATCCTTCGCTTATGGGTATCTAGTGTAGATTATGAAGCAGATGTTCGTGTTTCTATGGATATCTTAAGTCAAGTGGCAGAAGTATATCGTAAAATCAGAAATACGATGCGTTTCTTATTAGCGAATACAGAAGATTTCGATCCTAAAAAAGATACTGTTTCGTACAATGATTTACGTTCTGTAGACAAATATATGACCGTTCGATTGAACCAAGTAATCAAAGAAATCCGAGAAGAAGGGTACGACAAATATAACTTCATGCATATTTACCGTACAGTTATGAACTTCTTGACGGTTGATCTATCGTCATTCTACCTGGATTTTGCTAAAGATGTAGTTTATATTGAAGCAGAAGATGATTATCAACGTCGTTGCATGCAAACTGTTTTCTATCAAACAGCTGTAGCTTTGACAAAATTATTGACTCCTATCATTCCGCATACAGCAGAAGAAATCTGGTCATTCCTGAAAGAAGAAGAGGAGTACGTTCAGTTAAGCGAGTTTCCTGGTTATGAAGAGTTTGCAAACCAAGAAGAATTGATGGATACCTGGACTGCTTTCATGGACTTCCGTGATAATGTCTTAAAAGCATTGGAAGAAGCAAGAAACAGCAAATTGATTGGTAAATCTTTGGAAGCAAAACTAACTGTTTATCCAAAACAACAAGTTCGTGAAATGTTAAAAGCTTTGGATGCAGATATTGCACAATTATTGATCGTTTCACCAGACTACTTTGAAGTTATGGCAGCAGATGAACAAGTGCCAGATAACGCTATGGTATTTGATGATGTTGCTATTACAGTGGAAAAAGCAGACGGGGAAACTTGCGATCGCTGTCGCCAAGTTCGTAAAGATGTAGGAGTAGATGAAAAACTTCCTCATCTATGCGGTCGTTGTGCAAAAATCGTTGAAGACTTCTATCCTGAAGCTGTAGCTGAAGGATTCGAAGAAAAGTAAAAGGGAAAAAGGGGTGTGACATGTTCTTTGTCACACCCCCTTTTGTTGTCAATCGTTTAATTTTCCACGTTCACGATACCAGTTATCTGGTTGCCAGATCCATTCGAATCCGTCTTTTTCAAGTAGTTCGAAAGCTGCTTTAGGTCCCATTGATCCAGCTTTGTAGTTGGGAAAATCCGGTTGTGTTTGGTCCCAAGCTTTTCGAATGACATCCACGATATGCCAAGATTGAGCGACTTCTTCCCAATGAGAGAAGTTCGTTCCATCACCATTCAACGCATCTAATAGTAATTTTTCGTAAGCTTCTGGGCTATTTTCAACCATTTCTGCACTATTTCTAAATTCCAATTTAATTGGTTCCGTTTCAAATCCTTGCCCTACTTCTTTCCCATTCAAGGATAAAGAAAATCCTTCAGTTGGCTGAATATAGATCGTTAGAACATTAGGTGGAAGTGTCGTATCGTCACATGGTTCATCGACAGATGTTTTGAATACATTAACAGGAACTTGTTTGAATACGATGTTGATCCGAGTCCCTTTTTCAGTCAAACGTTTGCCTGTACGTACATAGAAAGGAACACCTGACCAACGGAAGTTATCGATAGTGAATTTGCCTGCGACGAATGTTTCAGTCTCTGATTGAGCATCCACTTTGTCTTCTTCGCGATAGCCCTTGAATTGTACACCATCCAATTCACCTTGAGCATATTGCCCGCGAACGAAGTTTTCTAACACTTCTTCTTCGTTATAAATGCGGATAGCTTTCAATGCTTTGATCTTTTCTGTACGGATTTCTTTTTCGGAAAATGCTACTGGCGGTTCCATTGCAAGTAATGCTACAACCTGTAAAATATGATTTTGCACCATGTCTTTAAGTGCGCCACTATGATCGTAGTAGCCCCCGCGATCTTCTACACCGAGGTTTTCGCCAAAAGTAATTTGGATATTGTCGATATAGCGATTGTTCCATTGAGCCTCAAAAATATTATTGGCAAAACGGATAGCTGAGATGTTTTGGATCATTTCTTTTCCTAAATAATGATCAATCCTGAAAATATCTTGTTCTGGGAATACTTCTCTGATTTGCTGGTTCAATTCAAAAGCAGACTGGTAATCAGAACCGAACGGTTTTTCTATGATCAAACGATTGAAGCCATTTTTTGTCATAATATTTTGTGATTTCAAATGAGAAACGATCGTTCCAAAAAATTGAGGTGCCATAGCCAAATAATAGACACGGTTACCGTTTAATTGATAGTGTCCATCTAATCGGTCAGACAATTCTTTTAATGTCTGATAATGCGTTGAATCATTTACATCATGGGATTGATAGTAAAAATGGCTTGCAAAGGTAGTTGCTTCTTCATCTGAAGGATTCAATGCACGGATTGTTTCTTTGACAACTTCACGGTAGTGCTCATCGCTCCAAGGACGGCGAGCGGTTCCGATTACAGCAAAATGCTCGCCTAAATTTCCTTTTCTGTAAAGGCGGAACAAAGACGGGTACAATTTACGCTGGGCTAGGTCACCTGTACCGCCGAATATCGTAAACAATACATTTTTTTCATTAGACATGTGGATACACTCCTTTATATTTTATCGACAAAAATCGTGCTGGCCGCCTTGAAGCTGACGGGGATTTTCTTTCTATCATTTTGGATAGTGATCGGTCCTTCATAAGCTGCGATGTCAACGATCTCATATTCTTCGTTGATATTCAGGTCAATAGTGACTAAGTAATCCAACAATTCTTTTTCATCAAGCACTCGTGCGATACGCACTTTTGTACCGACAGGATAGGACTCCAATGTTTGTCGGCGTTCTTCATGGACGACTTCCTCTTTTTTAGGAATCGATCCTCCATGAGGACAATGTTCAGGATGATTCAAATAGTTTTCTAAATGATCTGCAAGATGTTCCGAAGTCACATGTTCCAATACTTCGGCATCATCATGGACTTCATTCCAGCTATAGTCTAAATGTTCAACTAAAAAAACTTCCCATAAGCGATGTTTGCGAATCAGACTGCTAGCTTTTTGCAGTCCGCTTGCAGTCAATTGTACACCTTGATAAGGGGAATGTTCTACAAGCTCTTCTTTCACAAGTTTAGAAATCATTTCACTGACAGATGCAGCTGAGACATCTAGACTAGATACGATTTGTTTATTGTTGACTTTCGTTGTATCTCCACCTAGTTCTAAAATGATTTTCAAATAATCTTCTCGATTTGGTGTCATATTCGATCATCCTTTCATGGTAAAAAACCATCATTAGTAAGTGTAACAAAAAAAACGTTAATTGACTATTTTTCTAAATAAAAAACAAAGGATTTTTAGACGTTTTTACAACAAAAAACGAAAGATGATAGAGAAGACTCATTCTTTCGTTTATAAAGGATATATATATACATTGGGAGGGATCTATTTTTCAGATAACAACTTATATGAAGTGTCTGCAGATTCGTCATAAAGAGTTTGTTCGGGATAAGAAAAGATAAGATAAAAACCATACTGATCACGTACGACTAAACGATATTCATCTATTTCTACCACAGATGTGCCAAGAGACTGACCGTTGATCAAAAACGTGTAATCAGATGTAATCTGTAATTGTTGTTTTTGCTGGCTATCACTAAAGAACCATGTACCTTGATACTTTGAGAGTCCTTCTGACTTTTCCGCTTGTTTTTTCTTTTTCAAGTAAATAAAACTTGAGAGAACGGTAATGAGTGAACCAAGAAAATAGATCATTTTTTTTATCACCAAATCACTCCTTTATGAGAAAATAATCGCATAGACATATTCTTTCTTCTTTATTTCATTGTACCGAATAAAAGCTAAAATTTCTCTAAGACTTTCGACTGGTTTTTTTACTGTTTTTCTACAAATTATGATAGGATACATAGTAGGAAGAAAGGTGACATAATTTGAAGTATCAGCAAGTGGAAATAGCTTTTTTTATTGACCGCCCGAATCGGTTTATAGCACATTGTATGAAAAAAGACGGAGAAATAATTATTGCGCATGTCAAAAATACAGGTAGAGGAAAAGAGGTCCTGATACCAGGCGCTGAAGTGGCTATTGTATTTGCTCCTGGACCTAAACGGAAAACCGCCTATGATCTGATTGCTGTAAAAAAGAAGGGTGACTGGTTTAATATCGATAGTCAATTGCCTAATCGGCTGGCAATTGATGGTATTTTAGACGGCACGATCCTTTTACCAGGATTAACTGGTCCATTTACGGTATACAAGCGTGAAGTAACTTATCTTCACTCCAAATTTGATATTTATTTAGAGACGGTGGTCGGACAAAAAGCATTTGTTGAAGTCAAAGGTATGACACTTGAAAATAAAGCGATTGGTGCTTTTCCTGATGCGCCCACACTCAGAGGATTGAAACATATAGGAGAATTAACGTATGCCGCACAAGATGGTTATGCCGCTTATGTCTTGTTTATTGCTCAATTCGAACATCTTCATCTGGCAACGATCCATGAAGAAATGCAACCAGCACTAGCTGATATGGTTCGACATGCGCAGCAAAGCGGAGTTCAAATCCTCGCCTATAATTGTCAAGTATCGGCAGATGAGGTAACTGTCAAGCAGGCCATTCCATTTGATGTAGATATCCCTTTTGAAGATCCTATACAATAGAAAGAAGGTAAAATAATGATCAACTTAGGTATTATCGGAACAAATTGGATTACTCATCAATTTGTCCAAGCAGCTTTAAGCACAAAAAAATATGAATTGACAGCGGTATATTCTAGACATTTGGAAAAAGCACAGGAATTTGGTTCTCATTATGAAGGGGATATCGAATTCGCAACAGATTTGAAGACTTTTTTCAATATTACTCATATGGACACCATTTATATTGCTTCTCCGAATAGTCTTCACTTTAGTCAAGCTAAGCAAGCAATTTTGGCAGGAAAAAATGTGATAGTTGAAAAGCCAGCTTTTTCGACGCCAAAAGAAATGGATGAAATCATCCATTTGGCAAATGAACACAATGTGTATTTTTTTGAAGCAGCAAGAAATATCCATGAATCAGGTTTTAAAAAGATTGCCGATTACTTACCATTAAAAGACGAGATAATCGGTGCAAATTTCAGCTATATGAAATATTCTTCGCGCTATGACCAAGTATTAGATGGAGAAGAACCGAATATCTTCTCGACTCATTTCTCAGGTGGTGCATTGATGGATTTAGGTGTTTACCTTGTATATGCAGCTGTTGCTTGGTTTGGAATGCCAAAAGAAGTCCATTATTTCCCAAGAAAGATTTCTACTGGTGTAGATGGTCTTGGATGGGGGATCTTACGTTATGAGAATTTTGATGTATCGATCCAGCCAGGTAAAATCGGTGATTCTTATTTACCGTCAGAGATTTATTTTGACTCAGGAACGCTAGTGATGAATGGAGTCAATGCAATTGAACAAGCACAATTTCATGATCGCGCGCATAAAGAAATCATTGATTTGGCGGTAACAGCTGCAGAAAATCCAATGGCAGATGAAGCAGAGGATTTTGCCAATGTCATGGCTCATCCGAAAGATCCAGCTTGGGGATTGTTGTATGAAGAGTGGATCGAGCTAGCTAGAAATGTGAACCAAGTGATTTATGA
This sequence comes from Enterococcus sp. E4-223, assembly GCF_035727065.1. NCBI lineage: Bacteria > Bacillati > Bacillota > Bacilli > Lactobacillales > Enterococcaceae > Enterococcus > Enterococcus sp. E4-223. The sequence continues at coordinate 158,807 of NZ_JAPMLH010000003.1, forward strand.
TTTAAGAAAAAATGGCGGCATCAAATTCGATGCAGATAATGAGGAAGATTTTTAATGAACGAATTTGTACAAGTATTTCCCGAAAATTGGCAGAAAAAATATGAGGATAAAGGGTTTATCTCACCTTCTCTTATTCAACGAGCAGTTTTTCAGCCACTAAGTAATAAACAAAGTATAGTAGCGGTTTCTCCTACAGGTTCAGGTAAAACACTGGCTTATCTTTGGCCTCTACTACTAAACGTGGAACCAGGTGAAGCAAGTGCGTTGGTCATTTTTGCTTCTTCTCAAGAACTAGCTATTCAAGTAGCAGATGTTGCACGTGAATGGGGAAAAGACAAAGAGTTGAAAGTCCAATCTTTGGTGGGCGGAGCCAACGTCAAACGTCAGATTGAGGGGTTGAAGAAAAAACCAGAAATCTTGATTGGTACACCAGGAAGAATATTGGAATTGATGAAAGCAAAAAAAATAAAAGCACATCAAGTGAAAACAATGGTATTTGATGAAGCAGACCAGCTATTTGACGCTGGGAACAGCCAAATCATTGATCAAATTCTTCATCAAGCTCCAACAGAGTATCAGCTAGCTTTTTTTTCAGCGACAGCAGATCGTTCCCTTGAAAGCATTGAAAAAATCACTGGGAAAACGTTTGAGACAATTGACGTGACAGCAGAGGACGATTCTCGAAAAGGACTGAGACATTACTTTTTACGTGTACCGATACGAAAGAAAGATGACTACTTGAGACGTCTCACGCATATAGAAGATTTTCATGGTCTGATTTTCTTTAATCAACTGACTGAATTAGGCGTAATGGAAGAAAAATTGCTGTATAGAGGTGTACCGGTAGGAAGTCTGGCCTCTGATCAGAACAAGCTACTCCGAAAAGCAGCGCTAGAACAATTCAAAAAGAAAATGGTCAGAGCACTTTTGACCACAGATGTGGCGGCTAGAGGTTTAGATATTACAGGTCTTCCTTATGTAGTGAATGCAGAAGTTCCGTTAAGTGAAGAAGCTTATTTGCATCGTTCGGGAAGAACTGGTCGAATGGGTAATGAAGGAATAGTAATTACACTCGTACAAGATAATAATCTAAGAGATTTAAAACGGCTTTTACGTCCATCAAATATAACACTTGAAGAGATTTTTTTATACGGAGGTAAGCTGCAAACTGAGCAGCCAACCAAAGAAGATGCAGCTCCTGCAGTAAATAAAAAGTATGCGAAAACTTTTTCTGGAAAGGAGCAGAACCCAGAATATAACAAAGAAAAAATAAGAAAAAAAGTTAAAAATAAATCAAAAAAAGAGAGAAATAAAGGAGCAAGGCGCAAATAAGCGCCTTTTTATGCTATGATTATGAAAACGGGAACAAAATTGGTTGCCAGAGGAGGGGTTATGTGAAAGAACGTCAAGAAGAGATCTTGCAGCTATTGACAGAAAACCAACAAGGATTGACAGCAAGTGATGTAGCTGAGCGCTTAACTATCGATCGAAGCAATGCAAGCCGATATTTAAGTGAACTATACAAGGCCCATCATATTGTAAAAACCGCTGGCCGACCAGTCGTTTACTCTTTGCCAACGGAAAAGTCAAAATCTGATGAAGTGCATGTCGACTCTTCTACGCAAGTGACTTTTGAAACACTCGTTGGAGAAAATGATTCTTTAAAAGTCAGCATACAGCAGGCAAAAGCTGCGATTCTTTATCCACCGCGGGGGTTGCATACGATTATTTTTGGAGAAACTGGTACAGGGAAGTCGATGTTTGCTGAATGTATGTATCATTTTGCAATCGATTCAGAGATGCTTTCTGCAGATGCGCCATTTGTTTCTTTCAATTGTGCGGATTATGCTCAAAATCCGCAACTGCTCTTTGGACACATCTTTGGGATCAAAAAAGGGGCTTACACAGGAGCAGCTCAAGATAGTCCCGGTCTAATAGCCAAAGCAGACGGCGGTATATTGTTTTTAGATGAGATCCACCGTTTACCGCCGGAAGGGCAGGAAATGCTGTTTACTTTCATTGATAAAGGTATTTACCGTCCGCTTGGAGAAAGTGCACAAGTACATGAAGCATCTGTTCAGATCATTGGGGCGACGACTGAATCTTCAGAAAGTTTCTTATCTACGTTCAATCGACGGATTCCTATGGCAATCACCTTGCCGAATCTTGCTTCACGTTCACTGGATGAGCGTTATGAAATCATCTCTCTTTTTATCAAACAAGAAGCGAATCGTTTGAATCAACGTATCGATATCGAAAAAGAAGCGATTCTTGCCTTCATGCTTTATGATGCGGAAGGAAATATCGGTCAAGTGAAACGAGACTTGAAACTAGTCTGTGCAAAATCTTTTTTACATTACCGTACTCATCATGAGAAAAAGCTAATCATTCGAAAAGAAGAACTTTCCCTTCAAGTACAAAAAGGATTACTGAAAATCAAGGAAATACCGGAACGTCTCGACCGATTCATGGACAGCAAAAGTCAGTATTTGACATTTGAACCAGGATTTGCTGATGTTGTCTGGTCACAAGATCCAGAACGAAACATGCAGGTCTATAACGATATTGAGGAAAAAGTCACTTCTCTTTCCGAAACCGGTGTGGAGAACATTGATCTAGAGACCCTCATTTCAAAAGATGTGGATGCTTATTTCCAGACATATGTCAAAGAATTGACTAAAAGTTCGATTCCCAAAGATCTTTTGCCAGATGAAATCTGGCGGTTAACCAATCAATTGTATGATGTGGCTGAAAAACGGTTAGACCGTATTTATAATGAAAAAGCTCGTTTTGCTTTTGCTTTGCATCTGCAAAGTACATTGGATCGTGTGAGAGAAGGTCATATGATCGTCCACCCAGATTTGAATAACGTACGGAAAAATTTTAAGAGGGAATTCCAGGTAGCAATTGATCTTTCGACAATCATTGAAGAAGAAGAACAAGTTGAGATTCCTTTTGATGAAATCGGCTTTATTAGTATGTTTCTTTCTATCAATCTAGGAGAAAGTGAGCCTGTTAAAGAAAACAAAGTAGATGTTCTCGTATTGATGCACGGCAGACAGACTGCTTCAAGCATGTTGGAGATGGCACAAGAACTATTAGGAACAAAAGTAGGGAAAGCTTTTAATATGCCACTGGTTATGGAAGTTCAAACAATGTATGAAGAAGTGTTACAATATGTCAAAAACTATCAAGAGCATTTGACGAATGGTCTACTCTTGTTAACAGATATGGGATCATTAAACACCTTCAGTGATTTGATTTATGAAGAGACTGGCATTCGGACGAAAGCTATCACGATGACAAGTACCATGATTGTAATAGAAGCGATACGGATGGCAAGTGTTGGAAGAAGCTTAGAAGACATTTATCAAAATATCCAGCTTTCCTTTGAATCGATCGTACGTGATCAGTTCAAAGCGGAAAAATTTGAAACTTTACAGCGTAAAAAAGCCGTAATCGTGACATGCTTTACTGGTGAGGGAGTAGCTGCCAAATTATATCAGCGTATTATGCCAGTGATTAATCAAAATAAGGTAGAACTGATCCAGATGCAGTTTTTAGAACGTGAATCATTCAAAAAACACATCGATGCCTTATTGGAAGAATATGAGATCAAAGCAATTGCGGGAACAGTTGATGTTGATTATCAAAATATCCCATTTTTTTCAGCCTATGACGTTTTTGATGATGAAAAACTAAATATTTTAAAGCGTATAGCTGATGATGAGATCCCGACAGCTAAAATTGTCGATTCACTTTCTGGATCATTAAGCGATGTCTTTTCTATTGATGAACTGATCCGTTCATTGCAAAAGACAGTTCAGCAGATCCAGACCGATTTGTCGATTATCGTGGAACCTGGAGTAGATACTGGAATCGTTATCCATTTAGCCTTCATGTTAGACGGATTGATCAAACAAGAAAGCCATCGGCAATTTGAGAAACTGTCTATTTTCTCAAAAATTTATCGTTTGGAAATGGATATCGTTCGGGCAAACTTGATGGCACTAGAACGAAAATATCAGGTAAAAATTCCAGAAGATGATATCGCATTTCTTACACAAATGTTTCTTGAAAATAAAATAAAAAAATGAACACACTAATCATACTGTTTACACACTAAACATATGTGTGCGCACTATAAAAAAGAGCTAAAAAGCATGAAAACGCTATTTCAGCTCTTTTTTTTATTGGCATGCTTCTTGCGTTATATAAAAGTGTAAAAAAATAAAAGGAGTGTTAAAAATGGCAAAAAAAACAATCATGTTAGTTTGTTCAGCAGGGATGAGTACGAGTTTATTGGTCACAAAAATGCAAAAAGCAGCAGAAGAAAAAGGGATGGAAGCCGATATTTTTGCGGTCTCTGCCTCAGATGCAGATAATAATTTAGAATCTAAGAATGTCGATGTATTATTATTAGGTCCTCAAGTACGTTTCATGAAAGCTCAATTTGAACAAAAACTTGCGCCTAAAGGTATTCCATTAGATGTCATCAATATGCAAGACTATGGCATGATGAACGGAGAAAAAGTTCTTGCACAAGCAGAAAATCTAATGAAATAAATCAAGTATGCAGTTGGGGGTATAACAACGTGGAAGATCAACAAAATCTAGAAGCCATCATGGGGTTAATCATGTTTGGCGGTAATGCAAAGAGCGATGCAATGGAAGCGATTGCGGCTGCTAAAATCGGTGATTTTGAGTTAGCGGATAGGAAAATCGCTGATGCAGAAGAATCACTTATACAAGCGCATCATGCACAAACAGACATGTTGACACAAGAAGCACAAGGAAATCATATGCAAGTGACATTATTGACTGTTCACAGTCAAGATCACTTAATGACATCTATTGCATTTACTGATTTAGCAAAAGAAATCATCGAACTTTATCGTCGCGTATACAGCGAATAAATACAACTTCTTTTTTGAACGGAAGAAGAAAAATTTTTGAACGGATTTTTTATTTTGTTATAAGGAGAACTCTCTTTATATAAAAAACTTATAGGAGGAAGTAAAAAATGAACGGACTATCAAGTTGGATGGAGAAATACATCCTGCCGGTTGCCGCAAAAATCGGAGCGCAAAAACATTTAGTTGCTTTGCGTGATGCTTTTATCGGCACACTGCCCGCAACAATGGCGGGATCAGTCGCTGTAATGATCAATGCAATTATTCGTGATTTACCGCAACAGTTTAACAGTACCTATGCTGACAGTTTAGCAGCAGACAAAGGAATCTTTGCCGTATTGAATGTCATCATCGGAATCAATGGTTTTGTCTGGAACGGTACACTAGCAATCGCCGGATTGATCTTTGCCTTTTCTTGGGGGTATAATCTTGCCCGAGCTTATGGAGTAAATGATCTAGCTGGGGGGATCGTTGGTTTAGCTACCTTGATTCAAGGTATTTCCTTTGGTCCAGCATTATCAGCAGCATTAGATGTGAATGTTCCTTCAAATGTCGCAGATGCAATTAATAGTTCTGAGATTGGTGCAACGATTGCAGATGGCACACTGTCAGTTGGATTATGGGGTTGGCTAAAACTAGATCATTTGAATGGAAACGCTTATTTTACAGTTATGATCATGGGAGCTATTTCAGTCATTATTTTTTGTAAATTGATGCTTGCCAACATTACGATCAAAATGCCTGATTCAGTACCACCAGCAGTATCTAAAGCATTTGCAGCCATTTTACCAGCGACGATCGCTTTATACGTCATTGCTATTATCAATTATATCGTAGGTCGTGTAGCTGATGGGCAACTGATCATTGATTTGGTGCAAAAATATATTGCAGAACCATTCCTAGGATTATCTCAAGGGTTGGGAGCAGTATTGATCGTCACAGTATTTGTTCAAGTATTCTGGTTCTTTGGTATTCATGGACCAAATGTATTGGCACCAGTGCTAGAGGGAATCTGGGGACAAGCACAACTAATCAATATTGATATTTTCCAAAAAGGTTATAACGGAAAAACTGGTACACCAGCCGTGTTAGATGCAATCGAAGATGGAAAAGCTTATATGTGGGTCCGCGGATCGTTCGATGCTTTTGCATGGTTTGGCGGATCAGGCGGAACGATCGTCTTACTGATAGCTATCTTGATTTTCTCTAAACGTGCAGATTATCTAACAGTAGCTAAATTATCCATTGGGCCTGGTATCTTCAATATCAACGAACCAGTGATGTTTGGTCTGCCAATCGTATTGAATGCAATCATGTTTATCCCATTCTTGATTGCTCCAGTAGTAGCAACAGCAATTGGATGGACAGCTACTTATCTTGGCCTAGTCGCTCCGGTATCGCAGCAAGTCACATGGGTAGTACCGCCGTTCTTATTGTCATTCTTAGCAACAGGTGCGGATTGGCGGGCACCGATCGTAACATTAGTATGTATGGTCGTGACTTTCTTGATTTGGGCACCATTTGTCATCTCTGCAAACAAAATGGACCCTGCCGCAGGAGAACAACAATAAGATGAACGTGAGGAGCGGAACGCTTTAAGTTTCGTTCCTCATAATGAATTTTCGAGGAGGAACTGAAATGATTACAATTGCCAGTGCAATGCAACAAGATGAAATCAAAGAATTGTTAGAAGGATACAATGAAGAAGGAATGACTTTTACATTTAAAGAAAAACAAGGAATCAAGCTGTTCTTTGAAACAAGTGCAGAAGATCCGGAAGTTGCGGCTAAAAAAGCAAAGGAACTGATCAAAGCACAGCCTTGGGGAACAGTCCTTTATTTTCAATCAACAGCTGTTTAGAAAATGGTTTAAAAAGATAGGATGGTTGAGATGATAAAAAACGGTTTATTTTTATGTAGTATTGGTTCTTTGATCGTGTTGTATAGTTTGAATCCACATTCGCAAAGGTATGATTTGTATAGTATGGTCACAGGTCTTTTTCTAACAGGATTAGGAATCTATTTCTTCATGAAGGGAAAAAAAAGAGAAGAAGCAAAGGAGAAAAATAACTAATGGAAATCACGAAAAAATTAAATATTCCAGCATCGTTTTTTTACGATAAAGTTATGGACTCTGTCCTTTTCGATGTACGTAAAGCGACCGGCAAATCAGTAACTAGAAAACAGCTGAAAAATTTGGAGTACGTCAAACAATTCTCGCAAAATAACCGGGCTCGCATAAAAATCGAAGAAGTCATTGAAAACCAGTCTTATAAGTTTCGTACATCGACAACGAAGAATGAATTCGTCGTTCATTATCAAATCAAACCATTGGACGATTCGACCTGTGAGGTTCATTACACAGAAAAAATGGAGTCTTATGGCATGCTTCAAAAGTTGAATGATATGCTTTTAGGAACAATCTTGATGTATTTTAAACGGAGACGTTTCAAAAAAATGCTAGATATGATCGAAGCAACGTATTAAATCAATGAAACATGGTACTATTTAGTTATTGAAAAATGAAGTAAGCTAGAAGGAATTTTTCATAGGAAGATAGATCTTTCCTGTGAATCCTCACTAGCTTTTTTGTAGGAAGGGGCAGCAAAATGACAAACAAAGTAAGAGAGCTAGGTGTATCTTCGATTGAGGAAATGTTTGATTTAGCCACTTATGCATTTAATGGGGCAGATACACCTGAAAGGCGAGAACGTTTTCGTACACTTGCGGAGAATTCTTGGAATTACGGATTTTTTGATGAGGAGGATCGGCTAACAAGTCAAGTCATGGCGACCCCTTTTCCAGTGAATTTTTACGGACAAGAGTACCTAATGGCCGGCATTGGCTATGTTGCTTCTTATCCAGAAGCAAGGGGACAAGGCGGGATCAATCAGATCATGGAAAAGATCCTTGAAGATTGCCGTGATCGTAAAGTAAGCTTATCTTATCTGGCGCCATTCTCCTATCCCTTCTATCGGCGCTATGGCTATGAACAATCATTTGATAAAATCAGTTATCAACTAAACAGTCGTGATGTGCCGTTTATCAAAAAAAAATCTGGAAAAATAAAGCGTATGGATTTTGAAGATGCAAAAGCTGCAATCAGAAGAATTTATGAACAGATGCCGGAAAACCAACGAGCTGGTCTGAAGCGCGAAGACTGGTGGTATACGTATAAATTCAAGCAAAAAGGCAATTACCAGTTTGCTTTGCATTTTGATGATAATGAGGAAGCAACGGGATATATCGTTTATCAGCTTGCAACGTCTTCCTTTATTATTGCGGAGTGGGGATTTTTGGATCATGATGCTTTTTGCAGCCTTGTTCGCTTCGTAAGTTCTCACAATGGTGCTTTTGAAACATTTGAATATTCATGCGGCTACGGCGGTAATGATCAAAATTATCTATTAGAAAATCCATTTGCTTCTGTAATGATCACACCTTATATGATGGCGAGGATCGTAGATATTTCTTTGTTTTTGGAAAATTATCCATTTAAAAAGAGACAAGCTGCATTTGCCCTACAAATAGAAGAAGATCATTATGCGAAATGGAATGAAGGAATCGTGGAAGTAACAATCGAAAATGGAAAAAATCATCTCTCAAAAGTAGAACAAACAAAACTCCCAATCGTTCGAGGAAGTATCCAACATATCACGCAGCTATTATTAGGGTATCGTAAAGTGGAAGAGTTGGTATTCCAAGAAAGAATACAGGTGACAAAAGAATATGAAGAAACGTTAAGCTCAATCTTGCCACAGCAACAGCCAATTCTTAATGACTATTTTTGATAAAAAACGGGTGATGACAATATTTTTGTCACCACCCGTTTGTTTTTCATTTGGCATTTGAAGGAAAATGTTAAAGTAAATCCTCTTTTTTCGTAAATTTGAATTTTTTGTTTTCTTTTGTTTTAGGGTTTTCTTTTTTGTGGTCTTGGATTGCTTCTTTCGTAATCTTTTCCCGATTTTTTTTAGATGAATCTAAGCGTTCTGCGTATACTTTTTCTTTTGGCTTATCATTCATTGGAAAGAACCTCCCTACATTATTTCATTCTACCTCTAGTTTATCATCTGTTAAGGACTAGTGGAAACGTTTTGCCTAACTTATAAGCTGATTTTTTTAGCAGATAAGCTTGCAAGTAAAAAACAAACAAGCTACAATTGATTTATTGAAATTGTTCCTGTAGCTCAGTAGGATAGAGCAATCGCCTCCTAAGCGATAGGTCGCTGGTTCAATTCCAGTCAGGAACGTACAAATAACCCCTGTATCCTTTGCGGTACAGGGGGTTATTTTGTATAAGTAGACATTGTAGTTTCTAAACTGCTATGTCCTAAACGTTTCGATACGCTAAGTATATTTACTCCTTGATAAAGTAAAATAGATGCATGCGTATGTCTTAGTCCATCAATAAACAGTCGAAGAGAAAATAGGGAAAAATTGATTACTAAAGAAAAACTTACTAGGTCGACGGTGTAGTTGATTTTCATACTTCAATAGATTCGAATTAAACGATTTCGATTGGCTTATACCAGTCCTATCCAACGAAAGATATATCGTTCTTAACTCTAGCGGTATAACTTGAAGCTTTACGTAAAGCCAATGGGAATGAACTGGAGATGACTTTTTATTATTTTTAGTAATAGCTGATGGGTTAATACTTACAACTTTCCTTTTCAAAGTACCATATAAAAAAACGGTGGGGTTGTTTAGCGAAATAAAGGATCTAAGCCAATAGCTTAGATCCTTTATTCTATGCTTTATATTATTTTTTGCATGTGTGCGAAAGTATACTCAAGCCCAATCGCCATTTCGGAAAATCGGTACTGTAGAGCCATCTTCACGAATTCCGTCGATATCCATCTTGTCAGATCCTACCATGAAATCTACGTGGGTTTGACTTCTATTCAATCCAGCTTCTGCTAATTCTTCATCGGACATTTCTGTACCGCCTTTCACACTGAAGGCATAAGCAGAACCTAGTGCTAAGTGATTCGATGCGTTTTCATCAAATAATGTATTGAAAAAGATGATGCCAGATTGAGAAATAGGTGAAGGGTCAGGTACAAGTGCGACTTCTCCTAAACGACGCGCACCTTCATCTGTATCAAGCAGTTTTGCTAAGACATCTTCTCCTTGTTCGGCAGAAAAATCAACAACTTTTCCATCTTTAAAAGTAAATTTCATACCCGAGATGATGGTGCCAGCATAACTCAGTGGCTTTGTACTTGAAATGTAACCATCTACTCGATGACTGTCAGGTGCTGTGAACACTTCTTCCGTCGGCATATTTGCCATGAATTTTTCTCCACGAGCATTATAGCTTCCAGCGCCTTCCCAAAGATGGTTTTTAGGCAATCCGATAATGATATCTGTACCGGGAGCAGTATAGTGAAGGGCAGAAAATTGTTCTCGATTCAATTCTTCTGCTTTTTTTGCTAATTTTTCATCATGCTTCTTCCATGCTAAGACAGGGTCTTCTTCATAGACACGAGTCGTTTTGAAAATCTGATCCCATAATGCCTCAACTTGTTTTTCTTCTGGCAGTTCTGGGAAGACTTTTGCTGCCCATTGTTTACCAGCCGCAGCCACGACAGTCCAACTGACTTTATTTGCTTGAGTTGCCTTGCGTAAATTCATTAGTGCTTTGCCATTCGCTGATTGATAAGACGCTACTCGATGGCTATCTACACCAGCAAATGCATCGGGATCGGCAGAAACAACGCTGATCCTGCTTGCTCCTTTTTCAAGCCATTCATCCGCTTGATCGATTTTAGATTGTGGTACATTCTCAATACGATCCGTTGCAGCATGTAAAAGAAATTCTCTTTGGATCTGATCGTCAGTCCATTGAACGATAACCTCAGCGGCTCCTAGTTTATAAGCTTCTTGTGTGATCAATCGAGCAAGGGGTGCCTGTTCCACGCTGATCTGTAAAACAACTGTGTGTCCTTTTTCTGTGGCTACGCCAGTTTCTGCAATTAAGCGTGCATATTTTTTTAGAAGTTCATTAAAATCAGATAACATAATAAAAATTCCTCCTCACCATTTTTTCTGGTAACTATTAGCATGATACCATTTAATTATGATTCAAACAATGAGGCTTTAAATAAAAAAAGGAGGTTATTTTTTTAAGGTTAAGTTTCATGATATATGTTACTACTTGCTATTTCAGCTTGTGAAGAAAATCAAAAACTAATTTTGCATATCAAAAAAAACATGTTACAATGAAATTAATCAATGGTGGAAGCGTTATAAAAAAATTAAGGAGATTAAAAAAATATGGCAAGAAAAAAGACGATTACTAGAGAACAGATTTTGGCAGCTGCTTATGAAGTAGCTGCCACCGATGGATTTACACGATTTACTGCGAGAAACATCGCGAACAAAATGAATTGTTCCACGCAACCGATTTATCTTGAGTTTAAAAATATGGATGACTTGAGACAAGCTCTTTTTGAGCAGATCTATGATCATTTACAATATGAAGTGTTCACTGTTGAGCATACAGGGAATACGATTATCGATCTTGCTTTTAATTATATCCATTTTGCAAGAAGAGAGAAGAAGTTGTATCGTTCACTGTACTTAGAAGAATATGGTGGAGGAAAAGAGATGCAGAATTTCTCTTATACTTACTTTGTGAATACAGTGAAACGCGATCCAGCTTATGTGAATCTTTCAGAAGAGCAGATCGAATCTTTGTATAATGGGACATGGATCATAGCTACTGGGATCGCAGCTTTGATGTCTTCAAGCATCATCCATCCAACTGATGAACAGATTGAAAAGATGATCCAAGACAGTATAGATGCTATCTTGAAATTCAAAGAACCAATCGAAATCGATTGAATATACTCAAAAGTTCCACAAATCAGTAGATAACAAGAGATGTGTCAAAATAAGGAAAAGTTCGTTTTTCTTACAGCGTATGCATTTTTAACTCCCGAAGAACTCTTCCATGAATGCAATGAATAAAAGAGCCGTACAGATTGAATAAATCTGGATGGCTCTTTTATTTGCAAGTATATTAAATTTTTGCGACTAGTTCTTTAGCGAAAGCTTCTAAATTTTCGATATCTTCTTCTTCAGCATTCAGATCCACTTTAACATTTTCGGCTCCTTTTGATGCGCCTGTTTTTGCAAAAGCAGCATCGAAATCATCCACCGATTTGCAGAATTCATCGTAAAAAGTATCACCAGATCCGCAGACACCGTAAATTTTTCCCGATAGATCCAATTCTTGCAAGTCTTCATAAAAGTCTACGATCTCATCAGGCAAATCGCCATCATCGTATGTATAAGTAGCTACTACGCAAATATCTGCCTCCTCGAATTCATCTGCATCTACTTGGGTACATTCGTTGATTTCGACTTCGATATCCAGATTTTCAAATGCTTCTGCAACAATATCGGCGATTTCTTCAGTGTTTCCTGTCATGCTAGCATATACGATTTTTGCTAAAGCCATGATGTGCCTCCTCGTTTATAATTATTTAACAATTATGAATTATACCAAAACATCATTGAAAAGAAAATAAAACCTAGAGACACCTGGGGAATGTCATTTGGCTAAATGTATGCCGCTATGTTAAAATGAGAGGGATTTGTAAAAAGGAGACGAAAATATGATTACTTTAAAATCAGCACGTGAAATTGAAATGATGGCAGAATCTGGAGCTTTATTAGCAGATGTACATAAAAATCTGCGTGATTTTATAAAACTAGGAATCACAAGTTGGGATATTGAGGTATTTGTCAGAAACTATATCGAGAGTCATGGCGGAATTGCTGCGCAAATTGGCTTTGAAGGGTATGAATATGCGACTTGTATCAGTATAAATGATGAAATTTGTCATGGATTCCCTCGTAAAAAGCCTTTGAAAAACGGTGATTTGGTAAAAGTCGATATGTGTATCGATTTGAAAGGCGGCATTTCTGATTCTTGTTGGGCCTATGTAGTTGGAGAATCTACACCTGAGATCGACCGATTGATGGAAGTAACGAAGAAAGCTTTGTACATCGGTATTGAGCAAGCACAAGTAGGGAATCGGATTGGTGACATCGGTCATGCTATCCAAACTTATGTAGAAGGCGAAAATCTAGCGATCGTTCGTGATTTTATTGGTCATGGCGTTGGTCCTACGATTCATGAAGAACCAGCAGTTCCTCATTACGGAGAAGCTGGAAAAGGGTTGCGGTTGAAAGAAGGCATGGTTATCACGATCGAACCTATGGTTAATACCGGAACTTGGAAAATGAAAATGGATCCTAACGGCTGGACTGCGTATACAAGAGACGGCGGACTTTCTTGCCAATATGAACATACATTGGCTATTACTAAAGATGGTCCAAGAATTTTGACATCACAAGGAGAAGAAGGCACTTATTGATCTAGCCAGTCAATAGGTACGGGAGAGGTACATGAAAGTTTGGAACAAAATAAAACAAAATGAAAATCTGATGCGCTTTATTGAGACGACTCAAAAGCGCATCACTGATTCAGAAATGAGTACGACCTCTGTCGTCGTTGCTTATTATTTACTCTTGTCTTTATTTCCATTGATTATTGCTTTTGGTAATATTTTACCGTTTCTCCACATCGATCAAGAGACTGTACTGACCTATTTACGAGAAGTGATTCCTGAGACCGTTTACCAGTTTATCGGTCCTGCAATCAAAGACCTTTTGACACAAAGTTCAGGAGGCTTGTTATCCGTTTCTGCATTAGCGGCTTTATGGTCTGCAAGTCAAAGTATCAATGCTTTGCAAATTGCGATGAATAAAGCGTATGGCGTAGAAAATAGAAAAAATTTTTTGATCGTCCGTTTCTTCTCACTAATTGTCATTGTCTTGTTCATGATTGCTATTAGTGGGGTAACTATCGTTCTTGGGTTGGGACAGCTGATTTTGGATGCTATTCAGCCAATCGTACAAATACCCGTGAACTTTATCGATCAGTTCCAAACTTTGAAGTGGCCAATCACATTGGTAGCTTTATTTGTCATCATGTTCTTGATTTATTTAATTGTCCCTAATGCTCAGTTGAAGTTGAAGACGATCATTCCGGGCACGATCTTCGCTACTGTCGGCTGGATGCTGTTATCACAAGTGTTTAGTATCTATGCTAGGTATTTTGCAACGAGGATCAGCGGTTATCAGATCATAGGAAGTTTTATTGTACTCATGCTTTGGCTTAATTTTGCTGCTACGATCATCATTTTGGGCGGAATCATCAATGCAGTTGTTCAAGAATACGTGACGGGTCATCAAATCAAAAAACGTCGAGATCCAAGCCGAAAATGGTTCAATAAATTGAAAACTAAATTTTCTCATAAAAAAAAGTAGAAACAAGAGTTCTTATTGTAAATTTATATCAGTAATTTATAATAATTATGACTCTTAATTAAAGTAGGTGCCCATATGCTTGTTTCTTTTAGTATGGTTATAAGATTTTTTCTGACAATTTTATTATCACTGATATTAACACCTGTATTCAAAATCATTTCAGTACAAACAGGTATGGTCGACAAACCAAATGAAAGAAGAATAAATAAAGTTCCAATGCCTTCAGCGGGCGGACTGCCTATCTTTATTTCATTTGTTATATCGACTTTATTCTTATTCCGTAAAATTATCCCTCAATCGTATATTGTACCGATCTTGATTGCTTCTTTAGTAATCATAGTCACAGGAGTGCTCGATGATAAATATGAGCTGACACCTAAACAAAAAAGTATAGGGATCTTGATTGCTTCTCTTATTATTTATTTTGTAGCAGATATACGTATTGATTCCTTCACGCTTCCTTTTATTGGATATATCCAACTAGGCTGGCTTAGTTTTCCCGTAACGGTTTTTTGGATCTTCGGTATCACGAATGCGGTCAATCTGATTGACGGTTTGGATGGGCTGGCGGCAGGGATTTCATTGATCGGTTTAATTACGATAGGAATCATTGGATATTTTTTCCTCCATGCTTCTACAGTGTATATTCCAGTTGTTATTTTCTGTCTTGTAGCAAGTATTATCGGTTTTTTTCCTTACAATTTTTATCCGGCAAAGATTTATTTAGGCGATACAGGAGCTCTATTCCTAGGGTTTATGATGGCCGTCCTTTCACTACAAGGGCTGAAGAACGTGACTTTTGTTTCATCGATTTCTTTGCTGATCGTCATGGGAGTGCCGGTAACAGACACGTTTTTTGCTATCATTAGGAGAAAAGCAAACCGTGTTTCTTTTTCTACAGCAGATAAAAAACATCTTCATCACCGACTAATCAGTTTAGGCTTTACTCATAAAGGTGCTGTCCTGACGATTTATGCGATGGCTTTGATGTTTTCTTTCACAGCTATGGTCATGAATTATACTGGAAGAATCGGAACGATCATATTGATTATTGCCATGTTGTTTGCTGCAATTTTATTATTTGAATTGATTGGTCTGATCAATGAGAAACATCAGTTTATTTTAAAAACATTGCGATTTTTAGGGAATAAAGAGTACCGTACGCAAGTAAAACAGAAATATTTGAAGAAATGGAACCGTCATATAGATGAATAACAAATTAAACCAGCCGATCCTTATTAGTATTGTGACGGCAAACAGTGATAAAATTTTTCGGACACTAGATAATTTTATTTCAACTGTAAAAGATGAAACAGCAGTAAAAATCCGAATTTTTGACAACAATTCACTTCCCGAGTACAAAAAAAGACTAACAGAGTATAGGAAATATCCCTACATCGATATCTATTTTCATGATGAAAATTCCGGATTTGGTTATGGACATAATCACAATCTGATAGCTAGCGATTCTCGCTATGGCATTATTTGTAACCCAGATATTTTAGTGGATGAAGAGACAGTTACAGCATTGGTCTTGTTATTGAAAGAACATCCGGAATGTGCGATGTTAGCACCTAAGATTCTTAATGAAGATGGAACAACTCAGCACCTCATCCGTGAACAGCTGGCTGTTTTTGATTACGTTTTGCGCTTTGTGCCTTTCAAATGGGTCAAAAAAAAGTTTGACAAACGACTGGCTGTGTTTGAATGCCGAGGATTGCCTACTGATGCTAATAGTTATGTACGGATGATCTCAGGTAGTTTTATGGTAGCTGATATTGATAAATTTAAAGAGATAAAGGGGTTTGATGAGCGTTTCTTCATGTACTTTGAAGACAACGACTTGTGTTTGAGTTTTGAAAAAGCAGGTTACAAGTTATTGTACACACCCTTTTATGCAGTTATCCATTTTTACGGGAAGGGTGCGCATCGAAATGCAAAACTGTTTCGCGTGTTTTTGACTTCTATGATGAAATTTTTCAATAAGTGGGGGTGGCGTTTTTTCTGATGAAACCAGAAATATTAGTAGTCGTTGTGCTTTATCAGCAACTATTCAGTCAATCTCCAGCTTATGGACCATTAAGCAAAGCACTTAGCGAAAAGCAAATTCAGCTTATTATTTACGATAATAGTCCTCAAAGGCAGCAAAATGAGCTGTTTGAAAAAGAAAATATCGTTTATCATCATGATCCGCAAAATCCTGGTTTAGCGGTGGCTTATAATTTTGCGTTGTCTCAAGCAGATGAAGGAACACGTTGTCTCGTCACTCTGGATCAGGATACGAGGCTAGTCGACGATTATTTTGAACTATTGCGTAAAGTAACCTTTACAGATGAATGTGTTGCTGCAGTTCCGATGATTTTTTCTGGGAGCCGACAAGTTTCTCCCCTATATTCAGATCGTTATATCAATCGTACAGCTCAAGCAGTAGAAGTTGAAGGCCCAACAGCTGAACGAATCATGGCAATCAATTCAGGTGTTGCCTGGTCTGTCAAATTTCTAAAAAAGATTGGCGGGTTTAATCCTGCTTTTTCTTTAGATTTTTTGGATCATTGGCTGTTTTGGAAAGTGGATCAGTTGGAAAAAACTGTGGAGATCCTTCCTGTACGAATGGAACATGATCTTTCGGTTTTAGACTATGAAAAAGTTTCAAGTAATCGATACCGTTCTATTTTACAAGCAGAAAATCGATTTTATCATGAATATGATCAAAGGCATTTATCCAGTCACCGACGACAATTATTGTTAAGAACAGCTAAACAGTTCTTGACCGTCAAAAACCGGCATATCTGGCGGATGACTTTGCGCTCATATGTTAAGAATTGGAAGGTGTGAATTCGTGCGTTCGGTTTGTATAGCTACCTTTAATGGAGGCAGATATTTAAGAGAGCAGTTAGATAGTATTTTATCTCAGCTTTCAGCAGAAGATGAAGTAGTCATTTCTGATGATGGGTCAGTAGATGATACATGGGATATATTAACTGAATACGCAGAAAAAGATAAGCGAATCCAGCTTTTTTCGGGGCCTCGTCAAGGATTGATCGCTAATTTTGGTTATGCGATCCAGCAGACGAAAGGAGATCTAATCTTTTTGGCAGACCAAGATGATGTTTGGTTGGAGACAAAAGTGAAAAAGATCACTGACTATTTTGAGCAGAATCCGGATCAGCTAGTAGTAGTTTCTGATTTGATCATTGTGGACAGCGAGCTGCAAGAGATCCATGATTCGTATTTTTCGTTTCGAAATTCCAAAGAAGGATGGCTTAATAATGTGATAAGAAGTCACTATATTGGTGCTGGTATGGCTTTCCGGTCTTCTTTAAAACCCGATATTTTGCCGATCCCGTCAGAAGTGCCGATGCATGATATGTGGATTGGTTTGCTGGGAGGAAAGAAGACTGGGTTCCTAAGAGAACCGTTAACTCTGTACCGAAGACATGATTTAAACGCGAGTGAGATTGAAACACATTCTAAATTACGGCAAAAAATTTCTTGGCGTGTTCATCTGATTACGGCGTTGATCAAACGAAAATGGTTTAAACGTTGATAAAAGATGTTTAAATCCTTAATATTTCCATGACAAATATAACAATTGATGAGATAATAACAAAGTGAAATTTGAAATCAAAAAGGAGAGCATATATCCATGAAGGGAATCATTCTTGCTGGGGGCAGCGGAACACGTCTGTACCCTTTAACAAAGGCAACATCGAAACAATTGATGCCGATTTATGACAAACCAATGATTTATTATCCAATGTCTACTCTGATGTTGGCGGGAATCAAAGAAATTCTGATTATTTCAACGCCACAAGATACACCACGTTTCAAGGAATTATTTGGAAACGGTAATGATTTAGGACTGCAGATCGAATATGCAGTACAAGAAAGTCCAGATGGATTGGCACAAGCGTTTATCATTGGAGAAGAATTTCTTGGAGATGATAGTGTCTGCTTGGTATTAGGGGACAATATTTACTATGGTGGCGGTCTGTCTAAAATGTTGCAACGAGCAGCTTCAAAAGATACAGGCGCGACAGTATTTGGCTATCATGTCAATGATCCAGAACGCTTTGGTGTAGTAGAATTTGATGAGAATATGCAAGCTTTGTCGATTGAAGAAAAGCCTGCTCAGCCAAAATCAAATTACGCTGTAACTGGCCTTTATTTTTATGACAATGAGGTAATTTCTATCGCTAAAGGTATCAAACCTTCAGAACGTGGAGAACTAGAGATTACGGATGTCAATAAAGCATATTTGGATAAAGGAAAACTATCCGTAGAACTTATGGGACGCGGATTTGCTTGGCTTGATACAGGAACACATGAATCATTGCTTGAAGCATCTACCTTTATCGAAACAATTGAAAAACGTCAGAACTTAAAAGTGGCTTGTTTGGAAGAAATTGCTTACCGTATGGGCTACATCGATAAGGAACAATTGCTGGCCCTTGCACAGCCATTGAAAAAAAATCAATACGGTCAATATTTATTGAATTTGGCCGCTGAATAAGGAGTCCTTACAGATGAAAGTAACAGATACAAAATTAACAGATGTCAAAATCGTAGAAATGGACGTCTTTGGCGATCATCGCGGTTTCTTCACAGAAAGTTATTCAAAAGCAAAATTTGCAGAACATGGATTGAAATATGACTTTGTTCAAGACAACCATTCACTATCAGCTGAAGCTGGTGTCCTTCGGGGGCTTCATTTCCAAAAAGGAGAAGCTGCACAGACAAAATTGATTCGGGTAGTCACTGGAGCAGTTTTAGATGTAGTAGTGGATATCCGCAAAGGTAGCCCGACTTATGGTCAATGGGACGGATTTATCTTATCTGAACATAATCATCGACAGTTGCTTGTACCTAAAGGATATGCCCATGGATTCGTTACTTTGACACCAAATGTGAACTTCCTTTATAAGTGTGATAATTACTATAATGCAGAAGCAGATGGGGGCATCGCATTTGATGATCCAGATCTAGCGATTGATTGGCCAATTGATCCATCAAGAGCGATTATGTCGGAAAAAGATCACCGTCATCCGACATTAAAAGAATTTGAAGCAGAAAATCCATTTGTTTACGGAGAAATCTAAGAATTAAGGAGAAATTTTCTTATGAAAAACATCATTGTTACCGGAGGTGCCGGATTCATCGGCTCTAATTTCGTTCATTACGTGGTAAACAATCATCCAGAAGTGCATGTCACTGTTTTGGATAAACTGACTTATGCAGGAAACAAAGAGAACTTGGCTGGACTTCCTAGCGATCGCGTAGAATTGGTCGTAGGAGATGTTGCAGATGCAGAATTAGTGGACCGTCTAGTAAAAGAAGCGGACGCAGTTGTTCATTACGCGGCAGAATCCCATAACGATAATTCATTAAAAGATCCTTTCCCATTTGTACAAACGAATATCATTGGTACGTATACACTTTTAGAAGCTTGCCGCAAGTATGATGTACGCTATCATCACGTATCTACTGACGAGGTTTACGGCGATCTTCCATTACGTGAAGACCTGCCAGGACATGGGGAAGGCGAAGGAGAAAAATTCACTGCGGAAACACCATATAATCCTTCAAGTCCATATTCTTCTACAAAAGCTGGTTCAGATCTGTTAGTAAAAGCATGGGTGCGTTCTTTTGGCTTACGTGCAACCATTTCAAACTGTTCAAACAACTATGGTCCTTATCAGCATATTGAAAAATTTATTCCTCGCCAAGTAACGAATATCTTAAGCGGTATTCGTCCAAAATTATATGGCGAAGGAAAGAATGTTCGTGACTGGATCCATACGAATGATCATTCTTCAGCAGTGTGGCTGATTTTGACGAAAGGCAGAATTGGCGAAACCTATCTGATCGGTGCAGACGGTGAAGAAGATAATAAGACCGTGATGGAATTGATCTTAGAAATGATGGGTCAACCAAAAGATGCGTACGACCATGTAAACGACCGTGCAGGACACGACTTGCGTTATGCAATCGATTCGACAAAATTACGGGAAGAGTTAGGATGGAAGCCTGAGTTTACGAACTTCCGTGATGGGTTGGCTGACACGATCAAATGGTACGAAGAACATGAAGACTGGTGGAAAAAAGAAAAAGAGGCCGTTGAAGCAGCATATGCCAAAAATGGACAATAATACAGAGAAAATGTCACTGTATTAATGGAAAAACACATGTGAGGCAGGCGCTCGCCTGTCTCTTTTTTAAAATAAAAATCAAGGAGCGGATAATCATATGTTTTTATTAACTGGAGGAAATGGGCAACTAGGTACAGAATTGCGCCATTTATTAGATGAAAAAAATCTGCCATATGTTTCAACAGATGCAAAAGACTTGGATATCACAGATGCCGAGAAAACAATGGCTTACATCACAGAATTAAAACCTGATGTTATTTTCCATTGTGCAGCTTACACAGCAGTAGATAAAGCAGAAGAAGAAGCAAAAGAATTAGATGAGAAGATCAATGTTGATGGTACAAGAAATGTAGCACTTGCAGCAAAAGCTGTGAATGCTCAATTCGTCTATATCAGTACAGACTATGTTTTCGATGGAAAAAACAAAAATGTAGAATACGAAGTAGACGACCAAACGAATCCACTAAATGAATATGGTCGTACGAAATTATTAGGCGAAAAAGCAGTAGAAGAGATTTTAGAAGACTATTATATCATACGAACTTCTTGGGTTTTCGGGATCTATGGACACAATTTCGTCTTCACGATGCAACGCCTAGCGGAAACCCGCGACAAACTGACTGTAGTAAATGACCAGTTTGGGCGACCAACTTGGACACGTACTTTGGCAGAATTTATGGTATATGTCATCGAAGAAAAAGCACCATTTGGTATTTATCATTTGTCGAACGAAAATAGCTGTTCTTGGTATGAATTCGCAAAAGAAATATTGAAAGATACAGATGTAGAAGTTGCGCCTGTTACGTCAGAAGAATTTCCGCAAAAAGCAACACGTCCGCAGTATTCAGTCATGAGCCTGAAAAAGACAGAAGCGTTAGGTTTTGTCATACCAACTTGGCAAGAAGCACTTGCGCAAATGCTGGAAGCTGCCAAAAAAATGAATAAGTAATTTCCTTTTTATCAAATAGAATTTGGAGCATGATATGGAAAAACAAACAAGAAGTGCACGACGAAAAGAAAAGCCAAAAGCGAATCAGGCAGATTCGAATTTGGTGCTTGACCTGTTTCTAAAACTCCGCTATCTTATTGGCGTTTTAGTCATCGTGGTCATCGTTACTTTTAATTTAAACGGAAGTTCACTTGGTGTTTGGGATAAATATGTGTCGCAAAGAGACGATGGGAAAAAAACTGATGTGATTTTTGGACAGAATCGGGAAGTGCGGTCAGACGAATGGCTGGTTCAGACACCTTTTTACCTCTCACAAGCTGAAGAGGACTTTCCGTTGGTGAACGAGGATTATTCATTAAACGGACAAAACATGATCATTGCGTATAATTCTCCTGTAAAGGATATTACGGTTATCGGAAAACCATTCAACTGGGGATTCTTTTTCCTCGGAAGAGATCGAGGACTTTCCTTTTATTGGGCGATGAAATTAGTCGTCATGGTCTTGCTTGGATTCGAAGTACTGATGATATTAACGAAGAGAAAAAAAGCTCTATCGCTAATCGGTGCATTTGCGCTGACATTTTCTCCAGCAGTCCAGTGGTGGTTCATGCAACATGTGGGCGATTTGATTTTCTTTACTTTGGGACTGATGACTGCTTTTTATCATTATTTCTACAATCATGATAAAAAATGGCTACGAACGTTGATGATGCTTTTGGTGGTTATTTTCGGTATTGGGTTTATTTTAGTGATTTACCCAGCCCATCAAGTGATGCTGGCGTACTTGCTGATTTTTTATTTTGTTGGCCTGCTTATTTACTATAGCGAGAAAGTTTCATGGGATCTGTTGGATGTAGTGTTGATTGGAGGGGCAGTTTTATTTATTGGCGGAGTCATGGTTCATTTCTGGCTAACGTCAAAAGACGCATTGTTAGCTTCTTTGAATACCTTATATCCAGGAAAACGGGTAAGTACTGGAGGAAAGTGGACGATTGGCGAATTTTTTTCTTTCCTTACAAATTGGAAAATTCCTTTTGAAGATATCAACTATTCGAATAACTCTGAAGTGGCCCTGTTCTATCACTTTTTTCCAACTGTATTCCTAGCAAGTCCATTTGTGTTATTTGGCAAAAAAGATAGCGAACAAAAGTTACTGGGACGTATTTTGATGATTTTTTGTCTGTTTTCTATCTTTTGGATTACCGTTGGGTTGCCAAAATGGCTAGCAGAAATCACTCTGCTGTCTTATGTTCCTCCATTAAGAGCCATCCTTACTTTTAGTTTTGCGGCTTGTTTATTATCGATCTGGTTTATCGCTTATATTTGGAGAGAAGATGTTATTCCTATTTGGTATAAATTCATTTTGTTGGCAGTAAATGCATGGTCTTATTTCTATGCGATTACGCATTCGAAAATGGAT
Organism: Enterococcus sp. E4-223; assembly: GCF_035727065.1. Taxonomy (NCBI): domain Bacteria; kingdom Bacillati; phylum Bacillota; class Bacilli; order Lactobacillales; family Enterococcaceae; genus Enterococcus; species Enterococcus sp. E4-223. The sequence goes on from NZ_JAPMLH010000003.1 coordinate 181,585, forward strand.
AATTATTTTTCGGATTTTGAAACCATCGCAGTTGCTGTGTTGGGAACAGTGATTTTAGCTTTTGCATTATTTGGCTGGAGACGCTTGTTTTACCTCGCTTTTGCCGCCTTAGTTATCGTATCTGGCTTTTTCGTCAATCCAGTCGTAGAAGGTACAGGAGCGATTTTTGAAAAAACACTGGCAAAAGAAATCCAAAAAATCGATCAACAAGATCCTGGTAAAGTTTGGTTGTCTGAAGATGAATTATATAACTTCACCCCAACATTGGGAGTGAAATCCTTCAATACAGTACGCTTTTATCCGGATATAGCTGCATGGAAGAAAATCGATCCGAAAGAAGAATACGAGAAGTATTATAATCGGTATGCTCATACAAGAGCTTTTATCGCTAAGGAGGATACAAAGTTCATTTTAGATCGTCCAGATATGTTTTCGGTCACGTTGAATTTTGAAGACGCAGAAAAATTAGGGATCGACTATGTGATCAGTAAACGACCATTAACTGATTACAACCAATTATATGAAGCGCAGTTCACGCAGCTATATGGACCGGATAAAGACGGTTATATGATTTTTAAAGTAGAATATCCGGATTATCCAGATGTACCACAAACACAAACTCAGGAAAATCAGCTAGTCGTACAGTAATAGGCTAGCTGAGAATAATCCTGAAATATTAGTAGAAAGGAGAGTGGAGATAATTCAAGCAATCGTACAAAAATTTGTCAACAAAATGAGTGTCGGTTTCTTGCTTTTGTTGCTGACGCTAGTCTTTTTTGTTTGGACAGCAGGGTTAGGTTTTCCAGCAACTTTGTTTATATATAACAATAGTTCATTACTTATCGCTTTTAGTGTGGCTATTTTGCTCATTTTAAATGTTTATAAAGCAAAAGGCGTCGATTTTCTTTATCTAGGTGTTGCGCTTGCACTTTTCATTTTCTTTTCTTACTTTCGGGAATTAAGAAATGAGTCTTTATTTGGAGATTTACTGTTTCCTTTGATTATTTTATTTTGTTTAGTAATTAAATGGATTGAGTGGACAAAATGGGATCGCGGTATTTATCTGCTTGTCTTTACGGTCTTCCTCGGAATCACATTATATCGTGTATTTACAGAGATCCAAGTACCAGAAGGACAAAGTATCTGGGCTCCGGGTAATACACTTTCTGATATTTGGATCAATACGAATACAATCGGAAGTTCTTTGATGACTCTTGCTTTACTGATTAGCGGATTTGCCAGTTCTTTTGAACGATGGTATGTTCGAATCATCGGTGGGATAGCAGTCGTTGCAGCCTTTTTAGGTATTTGGGTCTGCCAATCTAGAGGTGCATTAGTCGCGTTGATTGTTTTTGCGATATTGGATCTTTTACCTAAATCATTGATGCGTGTCATTCGTGCGCCGTTTATTGCCTATACGGCTACGATTCTTTTGGCTTTACCGATTTCTTATCTAGCCGCTGTTTCCGAAAAAGTCAATTTGTTTACCGGTAGAGAAGATATTTGGCATAAATTCTATCAGACGCTAGGAGAAAAATCTGAGCAAGTTTTACTTGGGATGAAAACATTCATCTTCCAACGAGGAAACCAATTTTTAGGAAACCACAATAGTTATAATTCTATTTTGAATATCTATGGGTTAATAGGGTTTGGAGTTGCTGCTTTGCTGCTTATCCTTTTTATTGGTCGCTTAACGTTGAAAGCAGATTTATCCAACGGGCAGATGACTTTTATCTGGGCCTTTTTTGCGGTGATGATGCAGTCATTTATGGAGGATACATTGACTTCATACCCGTGGGTTCCGATTATTTATATCCTGTTGGCTATGGCCGTTCATCGCTATGACGAAACGAAAGTTATGGAAGAATACTATGACATAGAAGAGCCATATGACGACATGAATGCTGGAGATCCAAGTTATGAGGAACAACCAGATAGCGCTCATTCTTCCAGGATCCAACGCTATCATTGATAGGCGCAAAATACGAGAGAGGCTGTGACAACCGTCGCAGCCTTTTTTGGTTTATTGCAATTGTCTAGCATCTTCTGTAAAATAGAAACGTTAGAGAAAATCTTGTATCATAGAAAATTAAGAAATAAATAAGAACGCAGCTCGGTACCAAAAATATGGTAAAATGGCACTTGACTGTAATTCACTGAAATCGCTTGGAGGAACACAAATGTTTAAAGATTTGTATTTATTTATGAAGGACATTTATCAGAACAGAAAATTACTGCTACAGTTTTCGATCAATGACTTCAAATCAAGATATGCAGGATCGTTTTTAGGGATCTTATGGGCGTTTATCAATCCGCTATTTACTGTATTGATTTATTGGCTGGTATTTGGTGTTGGACTGAAAGCACAAATGATCGATGCAAAATACCCATTTATCGTATATTTAGTTACCGGGATGATTCCTTGGTTCTTCTTCTCAGATGCATTTGCATCAACTACGGTTGTTTTTCGGGAATATACTTATTTAGTAAAGAAAGTCGTATTCAATATTCGTATCTTGCCCACGACGAAAATCCTATCCAATCTGTACACCCATTTATTCTTCATTCTGATTGGCATAGCTGTCGCGCTTATAAATGGTATATATCCTTCAGCAATGTCTTTACAGCTGATTTATTATTTATTTTGCATGTGTGCTTTCTTGACAGGATTGACTTGGCTGACGGCATCGATCCAACCATTTCTACCTGATATCATGCAATTAATTACGATCGTGCTGCAGTTGATCATGTGGACACTACCGATATTATGGAGCCCTAATCAGTTTGATTCAGGTCTTGTAAGCATATTGAAATTAAATCCGCTGTACTATGTTGTTCAAGGTTATCGTGAGTCATTTTTAAGTGAAGCTTGGTTCTGGGAGCATGGAACATATACTTTGTATTTCTGGGTTTTCACGTTAGTAATGTTCGTAATCGGCTCTGCAGTGTTCCGTAGATTGAAACCACATTTTTCAGATGTGCTGTAAGGAGAATAGCTATGACAGAATATGCAATTAGACTAAAAGATATCACAAAATCTTATAATATGTACGCAAAACCTTCGGATCGATTTCGTGAAGCCCTCAATCCTTTTAAGAAATCCTATCATGATGTATTTTATGCGTTGAAAAACGTGAATGTAGAAATAAAAAAAGGTGAGATGATCGGTTTCGTGGGAGAAAACGGATCGGGAAAATCTACAATGTTGAAAATCATTACGGGAGTACTGACACCAACATCCGGCACGATGGAAATCGAAGGAAAAATCTCAGCTTTGCTAGAACTAGGATCAGGATTCAATCCTGAGTATTCTGGCTATGAAAATATCTATTTAAATGGAATGGTTCTAGGATTTTCAAGAGAAGAAGTCGATGAAATGGTCGATGATATCATTGAATTTGCTGATATTGGCGACCATATTTATCAACCTGTAAAAACCTATTCAAGTGGGATGTTCGTTCGTCTAGCTTTTGCTGTAGCGATCAATGTGAATCCTGATATTTTGATTGTGGATGAAGCATTGGCAGTAGGAGATCTTGAATTCCAACTGAAATGTATGGAAAAATTTACAGAAATTAAGAACTCGGGAAAAACGATTTTATTCGTTTCTCATGATATTAGTTCGATTCGCCGTTTTTGTGATCGTTCCTATTGGTTGAAAAATGGAGAAGTTGTCGAATATGGTGATACGATGGAAGTAACGACGAATTACGAAAACTTTTTGAAGAAAAAATCAGTTAAAACAGTAGATCGAAATAAAAACCAAGTAGAACGCTTCGCAGCTCCAGATATCGTAGACGTGACGAAAGCCGAATTGTTGGATAAAGACAAAAATCCAGTGGATATGCTGGAACAAGGAGAAAAACTATACGTTAAAGTAACCTATGAAGTAAAAGACGATACAATCAAAAATCCAGTTTTAGGAATTGCTCTGCGTACAGTCGACAATTTTTATGTGTGCGGACTCAATACTCTACTAGATGGTATCAAGATCCCTTGGAAAAAAGGTGAGAATATCTTTTATCTGGAGTATGAAAAGTTAGGTTTGTTAGCTGGTGAATATTATTTTGACGTTGCGGTCTTTGAAGAAAATGCAACGGTTCCTTTGGTATACAAGACAAAATACATGAACTTGTTTGTCAGCGGTTCTTATATCGGAGAAGGCATCGTGGTCTTAGACCATAAATGGGAAGAAGGGACTCATAGCAATGAAATATGATTTTGAAATGGACCTAGATGAACAAAGCAGTGTGGGAAAAATTGCCGCACAGATCAAACCAGGAAGTAAAGTTTTAGAGTTTGGTCCTGGAAACGGCCGATTAACGAAACATTTGATCGGAGCAAAACAATGTGAAGTGAGCATTGTCGAACTAGATAAGGAATTGTTCGATTTTGTCAGCGAGTTTGCCCAAGATGGATTTTATGGAGATATCGAAAGCTTTGAATGGGCAAACTATTATGCTGGACAAACATTTGATTACGTTTTGTTTGCCGATGTTTTAGAACATTTGGTAGATCCTGGAAAAACGTTGAAGAAAGTTAGAGAATTTTTGAATGAAGAAGGAGAAATTCTAATTACATTCCCTAACTTGGCGCATAATTCTGTCATGATTGATTTGTTCAATAATCAATTGCCATGGGCTTCTTATGGTTTGCTAGATGAAACCCATAATTCTTTTTATACTCATGATGGCTTCCAAAAAGTTTTTGAAAAAGCAGGATTATACATCAATATTGAAGATTATTTGTACTTAGCTGTAGGTGATACAGAATTAAAATCAACTTATGAAGAATTGCCGGAAGCTGTACGTTATGATTTCAAAATGCGACCATTTGGCGAAGTCTACCAATACTTCTTCTCATTGATGAAACATCCAGTAGCACAAAGTTCCATTGCGCAGCCACAAAATTCTAATTATGTGAAAGTATTAGAAGTAATCCAGCAAACGAAACAAGATGAAATAATTCAACAAATACCATTCAATAATTTCACAGGGGAAAATGAGACACTAAGTTTCCATGTATCAGAATTAGCAGAACGAATGGTGTTTCGCTTCGCGCAGCAACCTAGCTTTATCGAATTCAGCGCAGAAGCTGCTGGAGAAAAACTCACATTTATCGATTCAAATGCTGTAGTCAAAACAGTAAATGATTGTTATTTGTTTGATGGTAAAGATTTACCAGAGTTCTTTTTAACGGATATTGCAGGGAAAGAAGTGACTATCCATTGTCACTATCGTTTTATCGGAGAATTGACACCAACAATGAAAGAATTGCTGGAAACGATCCGTCCAATGGCTGAAGTTACAAAGCAGCTTTCTGAGAAAAATGATGAATTAGAAAGAGAAAATCATTATCTTATTGAGAATAATACAAGATTAGATCAGACGTTGAAAACAACCATAAATCGCTATTGCACGTTGTTGGAAAGTGATGAATGGACAATCAAACATAGATTAGGGCGACGTAAGAAAGAAACATCGAAAAAAATCCAAGAAAAAGAGCTTTCTCTATGTATTGACGAAAAAATCTGGGATGCAGAAACAAAGATATTGAAAATCATCGGGTGGGGAATCGCTAATTCGGATCGCCAACCATTGTCCTATAAGTTATCAGCCGACCAATCACCATTTTTTGAAGCAATTCCTGTTTTACGAGAAGAAGTCAATCAAGCAAAACAGCTAGCTGAAGGAGCAAAAGCAGGATTTGAACTGCGGATCCTTTGCGAGAAGGAACGTTCATTCTTAGTGGAAGCAGTGGCTCAAAATGGTCAATCATGGATCATTGAAATGTAAATAATGATTAACTTATAAAGATAAGGAGTAAACGAATCGTGCAAAAAAAAGAAATTGCCGTATTTATCGATCAAATCACTCGTGAACGGGCCACTGGCGATTTGCTTATTGTGGGCTGGGCAATTGATGAAGTGACCAAAGAAATCCCTACGATAAAGGTAGAAAAAGAAAATGTGATTGCTGAAGCAACACATGTCGTAAGATTGGATATCAATCATTTATATAATCTTGATGTTAAGACCCAAAGCGGTTTTAAGGTACGTTTATCAGGGAAAATGAGAGGAAAAGCAATCTTAGACTTCCAAACAGCAAGACATCAAAATGGCATAGCTGTGAAATTAAACGGTAAATATCCTTATGATGACGGCATTGAATCTTCATGGGAAAGAAAAAAAAGATTACTGAAAAAAGGGATAAATTATGCAAGGACTCATGGCGTAAAAAAAGCAATCCGCCGGGTCAAACTGGAATTGAAACCAGGATCGATCGACTATGCAGAGTGGATCAGTCGTCATGAGAAACCTGATCTGAAAGAGCAAAGGAAGGAAGTACAAGGATTTGCCTACCGCCCATTGATTTCCATACTTATGCCTGTCTATAACGTTGAAATCAAATGGCTCGAAAAATGCATTGATTCGGTACTTGATCAAACGTATGATCACTGGGAACTATGTATCAGTGATGATGCTTCTACTGATCCAGCTATCCGAAAGTGTCTGGAATCCTATCAAGCAAAAGATGATAGAATCAAAGTCGTTTTCCGACAAGAAAATGGACACATCAGTCTGGCAACTAATTCTGCATTGGAAATGGCAGAAGGAGAGTTTATAGCGCTCTTAGATAATGATGACGAATTACCTCCATTTGCCTTATATGAAGTGGCAAAAGTGCTAAACGTACATCCAGAACTGGATTTGATCTACAGTGACGAAGATAAAATCGATGCAGATGGGAATCGCTTTGACCCGCACTTCAAAGCAGACTGGTCTCCCGATACATTGATGGGAAATAATTATATCTCTCACTTAGGCGTATATCGGACAAGCATTGTTAAGGAACTTGGCGGTTTCCGTAAAGGATATGAAGGCTCTCAAGATTATGATTTGGTTCTTCGTGTGACAGAACAAATTCCTGCAGAACACATTTACCACATTGACCGTGTCTTGTATCACTGGCGGACGATCCCGGGATCAACTGCAAGCAATGGAGAAGCTAAAAGCTACATCTATGATTCTGGAGTGAAAGCATTGACAGATGCTCTATCTAGAAGAAATATCAAGGGAAGCGTACATCCTGGCAGAATTTCTGGTTTTTATGAAATCACTTATGATGTTTTGCAAGAAGACTTGGTCAGTGTAATCATTCCAACTAAGAATGGCTATGAAGATCTAAAAACTTGTGTGGATTCGATCATCGAAAAAACGTCTTATCCAAATTATGAAATCATTATTGCAGATAATGGAAGTACAGATCCTAAAATGCAAGAATTATTTGCAGAATACAAGCATCAGCTGAAAGACCGATTTATCGTCGAATTAATTGACATTCCATTCAATTATTCACGTATCAACAATCTGGCAGCAGAAAAAGCTAACGGCAAATACTTTTTATTCTTGAATAACGATACAGAAGTGATTGAACCTGACTGGATGACAGCGATGGTTTCTTATGCACAGTTTGATCGAATCGGCTGTGTAGGAGCAAAATTATTTTATCCGGATGATACAACGCAGCATGCAGGTGTATTATTAGGGATCGGTGGCGTTGCAGGACATGCATTGAATAACTATGATCGAACACATTGTGGTTACTTTGGCCGATTGGTCATTGACGTCAATTACTTAGCAGTCACTGCAGCTTGTATGATGGTCAAGGCAGCTGACTTCAATGCTGTCAATGGATTTGATGAAACATTAGAAGTAGCATTCAACGATGTTGACTTGTGCTTGAAAGTTTATGAAATGGGTCGTTACAATGTCTATGCACATCAAGCAGAATTGTACCATTTCGAATCTAAATCAAGAGGTTATGAAGATACACCAGAAAAACAAAGACGTTTTGCTGGGGAAATCAAAAAAATGCAAGATAAGTGGCCTTCTTATATTGCTCATGACCCATTTTATAACGATAATCTAACTAAAGAAGGAATCGGCGATTTTTCGTTGAGACCTGATTGATTAAAAGAACTGTATTTTCATTTTTATTAATGAAAATACAGTTCTTTTAATTTAATTATATGAATATTGTAACTTGTGAATAAGGAATTAGCAGGAGAATACTAGTTCAGCATAAAGGAAGTGATGGGACTTCTGAGACAACTTTCTGTTATGCAGAAATACACATATAAACAGACAATAGACGCTTTTCCCCGTTTCTTTTAATTTCCTTTACAATTTGGTTATTCACTAGGTTTTTAAACTTTGCTATGGTAAGATGATAGAGGCATTATTTTATGGTTAGGAGTGTATATATGAATAAAAATGGGGAGTGGAATGCGGCACGCAGAATATTCATTATTCTTATGGATGTACTTGTATTAAATGTGTCGATCTATCTTAGTTTTTTGCTGAAATTCCAAGGAGAAGTACCAGTGAGAAACTTAGAGACCTTTCAGCATTCAGCAATTTTTATTTCCATCATCTTTATTGCGTTGAATATTTTGTTAGGAGCTTATGTATTCTATAACCGAATGATCAGTGATATTGTCTTCATTACTGTTATTGGACAAGTACTAATAGCATTGGGGATCATGGTAGTTACTTTTGCTGGCCGATGGTTTGCATTTCCGCGTGGCGTCATTTTGATCTCGTTTATCCTAGGTACGATATTACTTAGTGTTTACCGGATAGTCGTTTACAAACTGTACTTAAGAGTCAGTCGTGATAAGAAAGTCCTTATCGTAGGTTTGGAGAAAGATGTCGCACCAGCTATCCAAAATTTTCAATCTAAGAAAAACAATAAACATAAGGTTGAAGCAGTGGCAATCGATAATTATTACGAAAATACAAAAAAATTGATCGATGATATGGATATCGTCTATTTGGCTTCTAAAATCCCAGAAGATGAAAAAATCAGCATTTATCAATTAGTGACTAAAAAAGAGAAGAAGTTATTTTTAAATACGACTTTTGAGAATCTGACAATGATAAATCCGAATATTATGAATTTTGAAGATGAAAGCATCATTGAAGCTTCTGGGTTCAGAATCCAACCAGAATACGAACTATTCAAGCGTCTCTTTGATATCATCGTTTCGCTTATTTTACTGATCCTCGCCTCACCTTTTATGCTAATCACAGCGATTTTGGTAAAAACAACTTCACCTGGACCAATCATCTATAAACAAGTACGTATTACGAAAAATCAAAAGGAATTTTCAATCTATAAATTCCGTTCCATGAGCGCGACAGCTGAAGCAAAATCAGGACCAGTCTTGGCTAAAAGTAACGATGCACGTGTGACACCAGTAGGTAAATTTATCCGTGCTGTACGTTTTGACGAATTACCTCAAATCTTTAATGTATTGAAAGGCGATATGTCGATTGTCGGTCCAAGGCCAGAAAGACCATTTTTCGTTGATCAGTTCAATGAAGAAAATCCTTATTATTATTTAAGACACAATGTACGTGCGGGAATTACCGGATATGCACAAGTATACGGAAAATATGTATCAGATTATAACAGTAAACTACGTTTTGATTTGTTGTATATCAAAAAATATTCATTACTATTAGATTTGAAGATTTTACTTCAAACAATCAAAATCTTATTTGATAAGATGTCATCTCAAGGACTAGATGAAGATGAAAATATTAGTTCATTAGCAGGAATCGACTTTTCACAAGAGAAAATTTATCGCTAGATTGGAAAAATTTTGAGCAAAGAAGTAGGAGAGAACATTGGAAAATAAAAATGTAAGTATGCTGCTTTCTTTATATGATAAAGAAAAGCCAGAGTATTTAAAGGAAGCATTAACTAGTATTTTTGAGCAAACAGTAATGCCAAAAGAAATTGTATTAGTTTATGACGGCCCTATAAATGAAAAACTTCAAGTAGTTGTCACTTATTTCCAACAAAAAGATCCTCACTTGTTTACAGTTGTAAAATTAGAAAAAAATCAAGGATTGGGGATTGCTTTAGCAATTGGATTAGAACATACGAAAAATCGCTTAGTAGCCAGAATGGATACAGATGATATAATGGAACCCCAACGATTAGAAAAACAATTAGAGATCTTCCAAAAAGATCCAGAAATAGCGATTGTTGGGAGTAATATTGAGGAATTTACTGGCACGCTTAGCAATGTTATCGGAAAAAGAATTGTACCTGAATATAACAATGCAATTCGTGTATTTTCTAAAAGAAGAAATCCCTTTAATCATATGACCGTTATGTTTGATAAAAAAGCTATTTTGGAAGTGGGAAATTACCAACCATTAAGCGGGTTTGAAGATTATTATCTTTGGGCAAGATTATTAAAGGCAGGTTATAAAGGATATAATATTCAAGAAACATTAGTCTATGCGCGAACTGGCAAAGATATGTATGCAAGAAGAGGCGGAATGAAATATCTTGGTTCTGGTCTTAAGGGTCGTTATCGTATCTGGAAAGACGGTTTAGGGTCAGTAAAAGATTTTATAATTGTTTCTTGCGGACATATTTTTATTAGCTTACTACCAAATCAATTAAGAGGAAAATTTTATCAAACGCAATTAAGAAAATAGGAGGTTTTTCTTTGTATAGCACTGATCCAAAAATGAAAAAAATACAACAGATTACGTTGAAAATGTCTCAAGAGATTGTTGATTTTTGTCTAAAAAATCAACTTCTTTGTTATTTCTGCGGTGGTGGTGCCATCGGTACTGTGAGAGAACAAGGGTTTATTCCATGGGATGATGATTTAGATTTCTTTATGCCTAGAGAGGATTATGAAAAATTTTATCAACTATGGGTTAATTCAGAAAAAAGTAAAAAATATCCCATACAGAAGGCTTCTAAAAATTATAATGATCATAATTCTTTTACAACTATCCGCGATGCAGATACTACATTTATTAAAACTTATCAAAGAGATTTAGATATAGTCCATGGAATTACTATTGATATTTTCCCGTTAGATGTTGCCCCTGTTTCGAAATTTAGCCGTAAAATTCAAAAACTATGGGCTTTAGTATATGCTTTATTTTGTTCTCAAGTCGTCCCTGAAAAACATGGTGGAATAATGGCTACAGGTAGTAAGATACTCTTATCTATTTTCCGCTCACCTCGTATGAGATATAAGATATGGTCTTTTGCTGAAAAACAAATGACAAAATATAATAATGAACCAACGGGCTATGTGACTGAACTTTGTGTCGGACCTCGATATATGGGGAATGTTTATCCTGCAAAAGACTTTGAATCTGCTGTGTGGGTGCCATTCGAAGATACAGAGATGCCAGTACCAGTTGGTTATGATAATTATTTAAGTCAAGTTTTTGGTGACTATATGCAGCTTCCGCCTGAAAAAGATCAGGTTTCTCATCATGAAGCAGTTTATATTGATCCAGAACATCCATACACAATGTACAAAGGAAAATATTATTTAACTAAAGGAGCAGAAAAAAAATGATTACAGCTATTATTATTGCCGGTGGTGTGGGTAAACGAATGGGACAAGATATCCCAAAACAGTTCATTACAATTGAAGGAAAACCTATTATTATCTATACTTTAGAATCATTTCAACACCATCCTCAAGTTGACCGGATTTTAGTCGTTTGCAAATCTGGTTGGGAAGAAACGATGTGGGCGTATATCAAAGAATTCAATATTAGCAAAGTCAAATGGGTCATTACAGGTGGATCAAAAGGACAAGAGTCGATCAATAATGGTGTTCAGTTTTTGAAAGACTATTCTGAAGATGATGATACGATCATCATCCATGATGGAATCCGTCCACTAGTAGACGAACTGGTATTGTCAGATGTAATCGTTAAATGTAAAGAATTTGGTAACGGTGTAACCTCTCTACCTTACAACGAACAAATTTTTATCAAGAAAACAGAAGAAACGACGGAACAGTATGTCGATCGTAACACATTGAGGCGTGTCTCAACTCCACAAGCTTATCAATACGGAAAACTACGGGCAGCATATGACCGGGCAGTGAAAGAAGACATCGGTATGACTGATTCTTCTTATACGAATACCATGATGGTAGATTTGGGAGAAACTTTATATTTTGCTGCTGGTTCTGATAAAAATATCAAATTGACAACAACAGATGATCTAGAATTGTTCAAAGCATATTTAAAAATGAAAGACTAGGTGAAAGATGATGACGTTGATTAAACAACCAATGTACCAAGAAGATTTGGCAAAAGTAATCAATCATACACCAAAAATAAAACAGCTACATGGAAAATCCGTTCTGATGATTGGTGCTTCTGGAATGATCGGCTCTTTTTTGATTGATACGTTGATGGCTGCTAATGAACAACTAGGCATCAAAATCAAAGTTTATGCAATGGGCAGAAACCGTCAGAAGCTTGAAAAAAGGTTTGCCAGTTATCTTGAATTAGATACTTTCGAAATTGTTGAAGGTGACGTCACAGAACCCTTACCAAAAGAAATTCAAGCTGACTATTTGATACACGGTGCAAGTAACACACATCCTAAGGCTTACGCAACTGATCCAATCGGTACGATCATGACTAATCTTGCAGGTACAGAGCAAGTATTGGAACATGCAGTAGCAACCCAACCGGTTAGAGTATTATTTTTATCAACAGTAGAAATCTATGGCGAAAATCGAGGCGATATAGAAAAATTCACAGAAGATTACTGTGGATACATCGATTGTAATACACTGAGAGCAGGCTACCCTGAAGGAAAAAGAGTCAGTGAATCATTATGCCAAGCCTACATTGCAAAACACGACCTCGACATCGTGATTCCAAGGCTTTGCCGTACGTTTGGTCCGACGATGCTTTTATCTGATACGAAAGCATCCTCACAATTTATTTTAAATGCAGTCGAACAAAAAGATATTGTTTTAAAAAGTGAAGGAAACCAATATTTTTCGTATGTATATGTTGGAGATGCTGTTTCTGCTATTCTTCATTTACTGCTTGAAGGAGAAAAAGGAGAGGCGTACAACGTTTCTTCAGAAAACTTTGATTTACGACTAAAAGAATTAGCCCAACAGCTAGCTGATATCAGCGGCAAACAAGTAATTTTTGAATTGCCGGATGAGATTGAACAAAAAGGTTTCTCAAAAGCTAGTACAGCGATACTTGATAACAAGAAAATCAAAGAAAATGGTTGGTATCCAATATTTGAATTGAAAGAATCATTGATACACACAGTAGAATTAGTTAAAGGTGAGAAGCAAAATGTGTGAGATTAGTATTATCATGACGGTTTTTAATGTAGAAAAGTATTTAGCTAAAGCAATTGATTCTGTTTTGTTACAAACATTTGCTGACTTTGAGTTAATTCTTGTAGATGACGGGTCCTCTGACCGTTCGGGGGAAATATGCGATGAATATCAGCAAAGAGACAAGCGCATAAAAGTAATACATCAACCAAATAGTGGTGTCAGCTCAGCTAGAAATACTGGTTTAGAAAATGCACAAGGAAAATTTATCGGTTTTGTTGATAGTGATGATTATATTGAATCTGACATGTATGAATTTCTATATAATAACTTGATTGAAGAAAAAGCGGATTTATCTATCTGCGGAATCTACGATGTTTATGAAGGTAAAGAACCTCAGGCAAAGACACCTGGTCATTACGTATTAACAAAAAACGAAACTGTTAAAATGATATTGGAAGCAAAAGTGATATCTGTCCATCCGGTAAATAAATTATATAAAAAAGAATTATTTAATCATATAAGATATCCAATTGGAAAAATTACGGAAGATGGGGCAGTAATGTTCCATTTGTTAGAAAATGTAGAAAAAGTTGTCGTAGATATGACACCTAAATACTATTATTACCATAGAACGAATAGTATTACGACTTCTCCTTATTCCGAAAAAGATCTGAGTACAATAGAAGCTTGGGAAATGAATGAGAAGTATATTGCAACGAATTATCCTGAATATTCAGATATTGCACATACTAGAGTTTGTTGGGCATATTTCATTGTCTTAGATAAAATAATGATTAGTCATGCTGAGAAAAAAAGTACTGTTACGAAACAAATTGTTGATTTTTTAAGGAAAAACTATACTTTTATACTACGTAGTCCATATTTCACTAGAAACAGAAAAATAGCTGCAACTGTATTGCATTTGAATGTGAGATTGTATAAGAAACTTGCAATTTTGGAAGATGAGAAATACAAAAGTAAAAATAGTTAGGTGAGTGTGTAAAAAATGGATTCTGTTAAGTTTCATAAATACTCAGAATATAGTAAAAAAGGGTTTATTTTAATATTTGGGATAGCACTGATTATTCGTATCATCAATTACTACAGTCTGATTCCCTCAAAATATGATACTTTGCTGTTTACACTGATTACGGTATGGGCAGCATTAATCACTGCAGTAGATATATTTACTAAGAATTTCAGCTTGAAAAAAGCAGATTACCTGCTTCTAGCTTTCATACTAGCCATACTATTATCCACATTTTTAAACGGTCCTTCCGGAATCGTCGATAATATCAAGTTAGTAATTTGGCAATTTATTTATCTCTTTGTCGTTTTTCGAATAGGTAGGGAGGACCATTTCAAACAAATCATTCCTATGTTTGAAAAAATATTGCTTGCTTGTTGGAATCTCTTAGCTCTTATCTCTTTAGGAATGTTTGCGTTAAATTATTCCTACGTACAGGAGTTAGATAAATTCTATAATGGGTTTAGAGCAGGATTTGTCGAGAACCGTTTGTATGGTGTTTTTTCTGACCCTAATTTTGCCGGTGCAACTTCTGTAGCAGTTATTTTTCTTGCTGTAAAGCTATTAATGACGAATAAAAACAAAATGGCAAAAATTTATAGCATAGTTACGATCCTTCTTCAATTTGCTTACATCATTTTGTCTGGATCAAGAACAGCAGAGATTGCTTTGGTATTGTGTGCTTATTTTGCTATCTTCTTTATTGTCTATAACCGATTTGGGAAGACGATTGCTTCTAAATTATTATTGGCAGTAATCTGTGGGATTATTGGAACTGGAGCTGTTTTAGGAATTGCTGAAGCAGGGAAATATGTTGCCCCTAAATTGATCAATATAACAGCAAGATATGTTCCTAGAAAGTCTGAAAATCCGGATAAAGATCAGAATTCTATCAGTTTAAAACGGGAGGATGTTGTAAATAAGGACGATGTGTCTAATAATCGTTTTGCTTTATGGAAAAGTTCGTTTGAGATTTTTCAAAGTAGTCCGCTTGTCGGGAGTTCACCTCGTAATTTGGTTAATTATGCTCAAAAAGAATTACCGAATACGTTCATTGCAAGAAAAAAACAAACTTCCCATAATTTTATCTTCTATTTATTAGCAACAACAGGTCTGTTAGGGACTATACCGCTACTTGTATTTCTGGGAATTAAGATTTGGAATACATTGCGACAACTATTTATGCGTACTATAAAAGACTACGATTCGTATGTATTAAATACCATGGCAGTACTTGCAATTTTGATTTCAGCTATGTTTTTAACAGAACTCGTTTTAGTAAATAAAATAGGAAGTTTTATTTTCTGGCTGTATTTAGGCGGAATTTCTGCATTTGAATACACTAAAGTAAAAGGTGAGTGAATAATAAAATGAAAAAACTAACGAATGAAGATATCCAGCGTATAAGCGTAGATATCTTAGTATATATTGACAAATTATGTAGAGAACACAATATTGATTATTCTATCTTTTATGGGAGTCTGATTGGTGTTGAACGACATAAGGGGTATATTCCGTGGGATGATGATTTAGACATCGTCTTAACAAGGCCCAACTATGAACGACTACTTGAGTTGCTCAAAAAACAAGAAGACTATCTTCTTTTAAGTCCGGAAAATACTGAGAATTATCGTTATGCGTTTGCCAAATTAGTTGATAAGCATACAAAAGCGGTAAGCAAGCAATATTATAATAGTGAGGATGAAAATCTTGGCGTTTATGTCGATATTTTCCCTATTGATGGGTTCCCAACAGATTTGAATGAACGTAAAAAATTTGGTGAACTTTGCGAATTATATCGAGCAAATATGGTTTTTTCTTTGAATCACTCTTATGCTATTTCACGTTCTTGGCTGAAAGCTAAAGCTAAAAGAATTTTATACTATCCAAAATATCGTAAATTACTTCGCCAAGGGGATTATAACTACTGGAAAAATAAATATGAATCTCTAGTAACAAAATATCCGTTTGAAGAAGCAGAATTCTGTGGATATATGGAATTCATCAACATCTATTGGGGTGTTTTTCCAACTGACTGGTTCAAAGAATATGAAGATGTAGAATTTGAAGGACATACTTTTATGGCTATTAAAGAAAGAGATAAATTCTTAAGGCTTAGATACGATAACTATATGGAATTACCGCCTGAAGAAGAAAGAGTCACACATCATCCATACGATTTTTATTTTAAGGATTAAGAAGATGAATACGAGGTTTATATAATGAATGAAAAATTAACAACTTCTGTGGTAATGGCTACTTATAATGGTGAAAAGTACATCATAGAGCAATTAAAATCACTTCGTGACCAGACGAAATTAATTGATGAAGTTTTGATTTACGATGATGGCTCTCAAGACAAAACAGCAGATTTAATCCGGAAGTTTATTGAAAAAAATAAGCTGGACAACTGGATATTCAAAGTAAATGAGAAAAATCGCGGATGGCGAGATAACTTCATGGAACTTCTTTCTGCAGCTACCAAGGAAATTATATTTACTTGTGATCAAGATGATATATGGTTACCCGATAAAATCGAAAAAATGTGCGCACCATTTGAGAAAAATAAAAATATCTCAGTTTTGGTTTCTGATTATACTGTAATAATTGAAGAGACAGGTAGTTCTGCTAAATTAAGAAAACTTAAGACTATCGACGAAGAAGGTGCATCAAAAGTAGTTTTTCGCTCAGAAAATATTTTATTGAAAAGACCAGGGTGTGTATTTGCCGTAAAAAAAGAATTTGTTCCAAAAGTACAAGAATACTATACCATAGCCGAAAAATCAGCTCATGATTTAGCAATGTGGGGTGCAGCTTTGATTTTTGATCAATTATACAATTTGCCCATACCTACAATTAAATTTAGAAGACATGGGGATAGTTCATTTCAAAAAGAAGTATCTACTGCAAGAAAACAAAATGGAATCTATGATGGTAGGATTAATACATTAAAAAGATTCAATGTTCGTCTAGATTCAGCAAAAATGTTTATGAAGAAGCAGGAATCTATTGAAAATATAGAACAAAAAGAAATGATTATAGATAAGATGAAGAAAGAAAATCTAATGCGAATCGATATTTTAACAAAGAAAAAATTGAGTTCTGTTTTCGCAAATGCTTTTCGCTATAAAAATAAATTTAATTATGCTGCTGATTTATACCATGTCTTAAAATTGAATAAAAGTAAGAGGTCATGAGTATGAATGAAAAAGCAAAATCAGTAGTAAAAAATTTATATTATACAGTAGCCGCAAATTTTGCTACATTAGGTCTCTCGATCCTATTAAATTTATTCGTGCCAAAATTATTAGGAGTAACTGAGTATAGTTATTGGCAACTATATGTATTTTATTCTTCGTACGTAGGCTTTTTGCATTTTGGATGGATCGACGGTATTTACTTAAAAATAGGCGGGGAAGAGTATAAAGATATCGATAAACGTTCATTAGGTTCGCAATTTTGGTATCTAACGATTTTTGAGTTCTTTGTTTCAATAGCTATAGTTGTTTGGGCTTATTTCTTTATGCCAAACAGTTCCCAATCACTTATTTTAATATTGACAGCTGTTGTTTCAGTGATTACGATCGTTAAAACTTTTATTCTGTATATTTTCCAGTCGACAAATCGAATAAAAGAATATGCACAGCTTTCTAGGAATGATCGCTATCTTTATGTCTTGTTTATTGCTATTTACTTTGCTTTAGGCGGCAGAGATTTTTATTGGCTGATCATTATGGATATCGCTTCTAAATTGATCGTGACACTTTGGGGAATGTCTCGAGTCAAAGATATGTTGCAAGTCAATATGATTAGTTTAAAAGAACTTGTCCCTGAAATTTTTGATAATATCAATATTGGTAGTAAGTTAATGTTGAGTAGTATTGCTAGCATGCTCATTCTTGGAACTATTCGACTCTTCGTACAACAACGATGGTCAATTGAAACTTTTGGTAAACTATCCTTTACATTGAGTATTTCAAATATGTTCCTAACATTTGTCAATGCAGTAGGAATTGTTATGTTTCCATTATTAAGAAGGACAAATCAGCAAAGACTCCCTGAACTCTTCCGTATCTTACGGGACTTATTTGTTCCTTTAACCTATGGTTTATTGATTTTTTACGTCCCAGCAAAAATTGTTTTGACCATGTGGCTACCCGAATATACGGAAAGTCTGAATTTTATGGGAATCTTGTTTCCAATCGTCATTTATGAAGGAAGAATGTCTTTACTTATCAATACGTATTTAAAGACCTTGCGTAAAGAAAAAACGATATTAATGGTCAATGTGATGACGCTATCCTTTTCGTTAGTGGCTTCATTAGTCATTATATTTGTGATAGGTAACTTGAATTTAGCAGTGGGCTTGATATTGTTGAGCCTAGCGTTTCGATGTAATTTAGCAGAATATTTTCTTTGTCGTGGAATGAAATTACCTGTTGGATACAGACAGTTGGTAGAAACGATTCTAACGATTGCTTTTATCTTTAGTAACATCTGGTTTGGCGGTGACTTTATTAGTCTAGGTATCTATAGCTTGATTTATGTGATTTATTTGCTATATGTACATCGCAGCTTCCTTGCTAGCTTTGGTGAATTCCGCTTGTTATTAAAAGAACGTTAAGCTATATTGAAATATAAAATAATGCAGAGTAGGTTCGACTAGAATTTACTCTGCTGTTTTTATATTTTTGAAGCGATTAATTTGTAGAATTCGGCTATCAGTCTATTTAGACTGTGTATTCTTTATATAGTTTTTCTTGGCTATAAATGATAAACTAACTGTATTAAGTATGAGAATGCATAATTGGAGTGAATTTGATGGATACTATATTGATTACTGGTGGAGCTGGTTTTATCGGTTCAACGCTAGCGAATTATTTGGGAAAAGAAAATAAAATCGTAGTAGTCGACGATTTATCAATGGGAAAAAAAGAAAACTTGGATATGGAGAAACGAGTGACTTTCATTGAGGGGGATGCATCAGATCCTCAATTGATGGAAAGAATCATGAAACAGTATCAGTTTGCCTATATTTTTCATTTAGCTGCTGTAGCTAGTGTGGCAGATTCTGTAGAACGTCCTCTAGATACTCATCGTGTAAATTTTGACAGTGCGCTTTTATTGCTTGAATTGGTACGAAAATATCAATCTGGTTTAAAACGATTGGTATTTAGTTCATCAGCTGCAGTTTATGGCGATGAACCAACGTTGCCAAAAAAAGAAGAATCGGTCATCCGTCCTTTAACACCATATGCCATCGATAAGTTTGCAGCAGAACAATATGTTTTGGATTACTGTCATTTATATGATGTTCCGACTAGTGCTGTCCGATTTTTTAACGTTTATGGTCCAAATCAAAATCCTAACTCTCCATATAGCGGAGTTATTTCGATTCTAGTGGACCGATACAAAAAACAATTGGCAGGAGAAAAAACAGAATTTACTTTATTTGGTGATGGTAGCCAATCTAGAGACTTCGTTTATATAGAAGATGTTATACAAGCACTTTTACTCGTTGCTAAGGAAGAAAAAGCTTTAGGACAGCAATTCAATGTCGGTACAGGAAAAAGCACTACGCTACTTGAATTGATTCATTCAATTGATCAAATCTTAGGAACAGAGCTAGCGCTTAAATATGAAGCGGAGCGTTCAGGGGATATTCGTGATTCTTTAGCGGATATTTCAAAGATCCGTTCTTTAGGTTATCAACCCAAATTTGATATATTGAACGGAATGGAACGTTATTTAAAGACAGAAATCGATTAAAACAAAAAACCAGCATCCTGCTGGTTTTTTTGTTTCGACTTAGCTTTTTAAATTAACACCTTCCATCAGTTCGTAAATCTGATTTCTTAAATCAGTGGCCGGCAATTTGATGTTTTTAT
Source organism: Enterococcus sp. E4-223 (assembly GCF_035727065.1). NCBI lineage: Bacteria > Bacillati > Bacillota > Bacilli > Lactobacillales > Enterococcaceae > Enterococcus > Enterococcus sp. E4-223. The sequence goes on from NZ_JAPMLH010000003.1 coordinate 201,658, forward strand.
CAGATTGGATATTACTTTCCATGACGATTGCATCTTTTGTGTCTTTTTTCATCGCCGCTACTGCATGGAATCGATTGATATTTCCCTGAGCAAGGATATAATCATTTCCACTGTAAACACCGCCGCTGTAAGGATGTTTATCACCATTATTTTGCCACAATGAGAAAAGTAGTTCTTTTGGTATAATATCGCCAGACAGAACACTGGTAAAGAATTTGTTCAAGTCATAAACAGACATACTTATATTTCCTGTGCCTAATTCATTTCGGATGTCTGTTTCAGGCTCGACCAATGCTTTTGAATAATCGTCAGTTGCAGACATTTGGTAAGATACAGCATGCTGAGGGGAATTTTTTACATTTTCATAAAAATCTGTATGTTCTAGATGGAGTGGCCGAATGATTTCTTTTTTTAAAAGAGTTTCATAAGGCTGATTCGTTAGTTTGATCAATACCCCTGTAAGCAATGTATAATTTAATGGTTCATAATGATACGTATCATAATCAGTAAATTTCAAATGATGAAGGGCAAACTGAATGATCTCACTATCTGACATAGGTTTTTTTGGAGAAGCGGTTCGATGAAGACCAGAGCGCATGTAAAGCATATTTTTGATTGAGATTTGCTGACTTCCAGGAATCTGAGGATAAAATTCAGATAGCTTTGTGTCAAAAGTTATCTTGCCAGATTGAATTTGTTTTAGGATAAGTAAAGCAGTCATCGCTTTTTGGATCGAACCGATTTGATAGTAAAGAGAAGGAGAATTCGATTCTTTTATGCGTAGATTTGCGTACCCATATCCTTTTTCTAATATCACTCGATTATTTTTGCGTACATAAATCGAACCGATATAATCTGATTTTTGCAGTAATTGATCAATTTTGCTGGCAAGCATCTGTTCATTAGATGTTAAATTGGAAGCAAGTTGTGCGGGTTCCGTTTTATAAATTTGTGGTTGAGGTTGTTTTGTTAATTGCCATCCTGTAATGATGCCTGTTGAAAAGAAGCTGACAGCCAGCAACAAAACTGCGAGAAAAGAAAGAGAGATCTGCTGTTTTTTTTGATGTTTTCCTTTTGCCATGTTAATTCCTTTCTATCCATTTTTAACTATTTTTCATTGTAATCCTCAAAAAGAGCATTTGCCACTTACAATTTTGACATAATATTTGGTAAAATAATTCACGGCAGTAGAAATTTCATGTATAATAAACAGAGTTACGAAGATGATAGTAAGGAGGAGTTGTTTTGTCAGGAAACAAACAACACCCAAGCAAAGACAAAAAAGAAGCCAGTAAGGCAGCTACAGCAGATATAATCGACAAGCGGAGAAATCTGCGTAAAAAAGAAGATAAGATCGTGAGGAAGATCATTTTAGTGATCGCTCTTACATTATTGATTATTGGCGGATTTCTCGGGTTTACCGTATATCGTTATGTAGATAGCGGGTTGAAGCCTTTAGATAAATCGGACGACCAATTAGTCCAAGTGGAAATCCCAAGCGGCTCTTCTAATAAGCAGATTGGCGAAATTTTGGAGAAAGACAATATTATTAAAAGTGGGATTGTTTTCAATTATTATACAAAATTTAAAAACTTAACTGGCTTTCAAGCTGGTTATTATCAGTTAGCGCCTAATATGACTCTTGATGAGATTGGCAAGCAGTTGCAAGAAGGCGGCACATCTGAGCCAACAAAAGTTGCAGATGGGAAAATTGCCATTCCAGAAGGCTACGACATCGATCAGATTGCTGAGCGGGTAGCGAAGGTAACTGGTAAAGACAAGAAAGAATTTTTAGATTTAGTAAATGATGAGACTTTCTTTAACGAGTTGTATCAAAAATTCCCAGAATTGTTGGAAAGTGCCTCTAAAGCTGAGAACACAAAATACCGTTTGGAAGGCTACTTATTCCCAGCTACTTATGATTACTACACGAGTACTTCGCTTAAGGATCTTGTGATTGAGATGGTGAACAAGACAAATACGGTCATGCAAAACTATTATTCAGCTATCAAACAGAAAAATTTGACTGTACAAGAAGTTTTAACTTTGGCTTCTCTAGTTGAAAAAGAAGGCGTAAAAGAAAATGATCGTAAAAATATTGCACAAGTCTTCTTTAACCGAATCAAGGCAAATATGCCACTTCAGTCAGATATCTCTGTTTTATATGCATTAGGAGAACATAAAGAATTGGTGACGTATGAAGATACAGCTGTAGATTCACCATACAATTTGTATACCAATACCGGCTATGGGCCTGGTCCTTTTGACAATCCAAGCGAAGAGGCAATCAAGGCAGTATTAGAACCAGCAGAAAATGACTATTATTATTTCGTAGCAGATACGAGCACTGGAAATGTTTATTTCGCTAAAACGTATGAAGAACATATGGAACTAGTGCAAAAATATGTAAATAATTCTTAGAAAAACAGGGGCTAGTCATTGATCATTTTTAGAAAAACATTTACATTTTAAGAAAAGCGTGGTAATCTTTTTTGGACTATATTCCTCAAAAGATTACCTTTTGCGGTATTTTATCGAAAAAAGGAGACGTTACACATGGTAGAGAAAGTTTATCCAATGACTCTAGAAGGTAAAGAAAAATTAGAAAAAGAATTAGAAGAACTAAAAACAGTTAAACGCGGAGAAATCATTGAACGAATCAAAATCGCTCGCGGTTTCGGAGATCTTTCCGAAAACTCCGAATACGAATCAGCTAAAGATGAACAAGCATTTGTTGAAGGAAGAATCACAACAATTGAAAATATGATCCGTTTTGCACAAATCATCGATAATGACGGCGTAGATGCAGATGAGGTATCGATCGGTAAAACAGTTACGTTCATCGAGTTGCCTGATGGAGATGAAGAAGAGTACACGATTGTCGGAAGTGCTGAAGCAGACCCGTTTTCTGGAAAGATTTCCAATGATTCTCCTATCGCGCAAGCATTGATTGGCAAACGTAAAAATGATGAAGTAACTATTGCTACACCAGGTGGCGATATGTTAGTTAAAATCGTCAAAGTAGAACAAGAGTAGTCTGACTGAAAGATCTAGAGAGTTCATCTTACTGATGACGCACTCTAGATCTTTTCTCTTTGAGTATTGCAGGTTTCACTGAACGATCTTACATCTAAAGTCCTATAGCCAACAGTCAAAAAAATAGGTATGATGAAATGAGAATGTGTCAGGAGGGAGAAAAAGCGATGAATAGTTCTTGGCGTTTTTTTGTGGTAGTCGAAGCACTGCTGCTGTTATTTGCTGTTTGGCAAATCGTAAACAATACTGGACTTTTGCTTTTAGTAATATTCGGTATTTTCAATATATATCTAGCTATGCGCAAATATCCTCGTACTAAATTTCAAAATTTTCAATTGATCTTAGGGAGCTTGGTCATTTTTTTTAGCTTAGTCAACAGTCCTGCTTTATGGATGATGGTTGTATTGGCCGTTTTATTTATCGGCCTGAAAGGTGTAGAGATTTCAGGAATAGATTTGACAAAAAATGCTTTTTGGCGAAAAAAACAGATCATGATGGTCCAAACAGAGCAATTAAAAACACATAATAATGAGCGTAAAAGACAGCAATTATTTGGTAACCAACGTATTGGAAACGACGTCTATGAATGGGATGATATCAACATTGCCATCATTTCTGGTGATACTATCATCGATTTGGGCAATACACTTTTGCCAAAAGATGATAATATTGTGATTGTAAGAAAAGGGATAGGCAGAACACGGATCTTAGTACCCCTGGGAGTGGCTATTCGATTAGAGCATGCGACATTAGTAGGAAATGTCTTGTTTGAAGAAGAGCAGTTTTCCTTAAAAAATGAACAGATCAAAATCTGCAGCAGTGATTATGATGAAAATCCTCGCAGATTGAAGATCATTACCAATACCTTGGTTGGAGATGTCGAGGTGATACGAATATGATGGGAAGAATATCCAAAGCAATGCTAGCTGTTTATTCGGGGATTGCGGCTTTCCTTATTATTCTATTTTCACTTTTCACTTATTTTTATGCCAGTAACCAAAGTCATTGGTGGGGAGAATTGCTGCGTGCGCGTTTATTATACGTTCCGCTTATCTTCCATTTGATGGCAATTTCATTAGGTGTAGGATTGATCGTATTTCTATTGTTATCACTTATTCAAAAGGCAAAATACGGGAAAATCGAAGAAAAGCTTCGTGCACTTTCTTCTGGCAATTATGAATCCAAACTTTTGCATCAGCCGATCCCAAGCACGTCGGATGATCTGTACATCAAAGATATTGATATGGAAATTACTAAAATAAAAGAAAAAATGATCGAAGTATCCAGTGAATTACAGATTATGACTAGCCGTCCTCAATATGTAGATGGACAAACCAAAGAAGAGATTTTAGAATTAGAAAGGCATCGATTAGCTCGTGAGCTTCATGATTCAGTTTCACAGCAATTATTTGCAGCGATGATGATGATGTCGGCATTGACGGAGCAAGCAGAAAAAAGTGAGACACCAGAAATGTTCCGTAAGCAGTTGAAAATGGTGGCAGAGATCATCAACGCTTCCCAGTCTGAGATGCGTGCGCTGCTTCTTCATCTGCGTCCAGTCAATTTAGAAGAAAAAAGTTTAAAACAAGGCATTGAGCAGTTATTGAAGGAATTGCAGAATAAAATCCAGATTTCGCTAAAATGGGATGTAGAAGATGTAAAATTAACTAGTTCCATTGAGGATCACTTGTTCCGAATCGTTCAAGAATTGTTATCAAACACATTAAGACATGCTAAGGCTAATGAATTAGAAGTCTATTTGCATAAAATAGATAACAATCTTTTATTACGTATCATTGACGACGGGACAGGATTTAATATGAATGAAACCAAAACGGGAAGTTATGGATTGAACAATATCAAAGAACGAGTAGCTGGTATTGGTGGAACAGTAAAAATCATTAGTTTTAAAGGGCAAGGTACGAGCGTGGAGATCAAGGTCCCTTTGATGAAGGAGGCATAGATAAAGATGATAAAAGTTTTATTAGTAGATGACCATGAAATGGTACGCTTAGGCGTCTCTTCTTATTTATCTATCCAAGAAGACATTGAAGTGATTGGAGAAGCTGAAAATGGACGTCAAGGCTATGAAAAGGCGATGGCACTTCGACCAGATGTCATTTTAATGGATCTAGTCATGGAAGAAATGGATGGCATCGAATCAACAAAAGCAATCTTAAAAGATTGGCCAAAAGCCAAAATCATTATCGTCACAAGTTTTATTGATGATGAAAAAGTTTATCCTGCAATTGAAGCAGGAGCAGCAGGATATTTGTTGAAGACGTCTACCGCACATGAAATAGCTGATGCTATAAGGGCTACGCAACGCGGCGAGCGAGTATTGGAACCTGAAGTGACAACAAAAATGATGGAAAAAATGAGTCGGCGAAATGATCCAGTATTGCATGAAGAATTAACGAATCGAGAAAATGAAATTTTGATGCTGATTTCTGAAGGGAAAAGTAATCAGGAAATCGCGGATGAATTGTTTATCACACTGAAAACAGTTAAAACGCATGTGTCGAATATATTAGCTAAGTTAGAGGTAGAAGACCGAACTCAAGCAGCTATCTATGCGTTTAAACATGGTTTGGTGAAATAAAAACGATGATAAAGAGGATAATCAAAAGCTGAGAAAATAACTATTATTTTTCTTGGCTTTTTTACAATAATGATGCTTGCTTTTGTTTTTGGAAAGGCTTTGTTATACTGAGAAAAGAAGATACTAAAGGAGGAAAATGGTGAAACAAAATTTTGCAATTGTAGGCCTTGGACGATTTGGCGGAAGCATCTGCCGTACACTGATCGAAGCTGGACAAGAAGTACTGGCTATTGACAGTAATGAAGATCGAGTCAATGAATATATGAATATAGCCACTCATGCTGTTGTGGCAAATGCACAGGATGAGATGACACTTCGTTCATTAGGTATAAGAAATTTCGATCATGTAATTGTCGCTATTGGAGAAGATATCCAAGCCAGTATCTTAGTTACTCTGATGGTAAAGGAAATGGGCGTACCGAATATTTTAGCAAAAGCCCAAAATGAGTACCATGCCCGTGTACTAGAGAAGATCGGAGCAGATCGTGTCGTACACCCTGAGCGAGACATGGGGATACGGATTGCACATAACTTAGTATCAAAGAATATTCTAGACTACTTAGAGCTGTCAGATAAATATTCTTTAGCAGAAATCCGAGTCTCCAATCCTAAATTTTTCAACAAAACATTAGCTGAATTAAATTTCAGACAACGTTTTGACTTAACAGTAGTCGCCATACGAAGAGTAGATCAAACGGTTATCGCTTCTCCTGCAGCAGATGAATATGTTCGTGAAAATGATAATCTACTGGTGATTGGAGAGACAGGCGATGTGGATATTCTAGACGATAAGATGAATCAATAGAAAGAAAAGAGAAAGTAGGTTGTTGGGATGGAATTAACGGTAACGCCAAAAGCACAAAAGTGGTTTGACTCAGAAATTGATCTGCCAGAAACTTACGGAATACGTTTTTTTGGAAAAGTCTACGGCAAAACAGAGGTTCATGATGGTTTTTCGATTGGAATGTCAGTTGAACAGCCAGAACATCCTGTAAAGAAAGTGGAAATGGATGGGACACTTTTTTTTATCGAGGAAGCAGATGAATGGTTCTTTAAAGGATATGATTTACTTGTTGATTATGATCCCAACCTGGAGGAGCCAACCTATCACTTTAAAAAACAATAAAAAAAGAGAGGGTGACACAATTTTTGTCACCTTCTCTTTTTTCTTTTGAAAATATTGTTTTCAGCTATTAATATCCTGCAGACAATTTTACTTGATTGGTTTGAAGCTCATGGGTGGCAAAGTAGCTTTTCAGATTGGTTAAAAAAATAGCCATTAATTTCTTTTGAAAATCAGGTGTCAAACCTGCAATGTGGGAAGTAATCAGTACATTGTCCATTTTCCAAAGAGGATGATCTTGTGGAAGAGGCTCTTCCTCAAAAACGTCTAATGCTGCAAAGGAAAGTTGCTGGTTATTTAAAGCCTGCACCAGATCTTGTGTCTTAACAGAAGCACCACGGCCAACATTGATGAATACAGATTTTGGATCAAAGTGTTCAAACATATGCTGATCAAAGAGCCCAGTTGTTTCCTCCGTTAGAGGTAAGATATTGACTACGAAATCTACTTCAGGAAGAACTTCCTTTAGTTGATTTAAAGAAAAAGTCTTTTCCATTCCTTCTGCTGGATGACCGGATGTATTGATTCCATAGCAGTTCATGTCTAATGCTTTGCATTTTTTTGCAATCATTTTTCCAATATGGCCAGTTCCAATGATTAGTATTTTTTTTCCTTGGATAGATTGGTAATGGACCGATGAACCTAACCATTTCATGTCACTCTGTGCCTTTTGTGCTTGAAAAAGACCACGAGAATACCCAAGGATGATTCCTAAGACATGCTCCGTAATCGATTCACTGTGGATGCCACTACCATTTGAAAGTAAAATATGTTTCTTTGAAAAAGTCTCAAGGGGTAGCTGATCAACACCAGCTGAGATAGATTGGACCCATTTCAAGGTAGAAGAGGCTAATAGTTTTTCTTGGTAGTCTGAGTTCCAGCCCAAACTGATCTCTACATTTTGTAGATCCTCTGGTTGTAATTCTGTTTTAAAGATATAACCAGGCGCTATAGTATGGATTTCTTCGATAAATTCATCACGAAATGGACGATCTGCATAAATGATTCTTTCTGACATAGTTAATTTCCCGCCTTTCTTTACTCTAAGTGTAGCGCATACAAGAAGAACTTTGAAGCGCCTTGCTTGTTTTTTGAGAAAGAAATATTTTTCAAATAAAAAAGGGGCTGTGACAAAAAAATGTCACAACCTCTAAAAGGGTCTATTGAAGTAGAAATAACGAGTTGTCTTTATTTCTTAATTGATCGATATTTTTGCCCATCCTTTGACAGCTTGAGCAAAAATAAAGATTCCTGCAAAAGCAATGAAGGCGCTAGTGTCAAAAGAAGGAAGAAAGACCATCAAGATTGTTGCAATTATAGTAGGCAATGAAATTGAATAGATCAATGTTTTTAAACAATCAAGAAAAGTAGCTTTTGCTAGTCGAAAGCGTGCATAGAGAAAAGCAGCAATGTTGGTAAATAGCAAAGTGATCAGCAGATTCAGAAAACTAGGATAAATAGAAAATATAAATGTCAGGACTTTTATCCAAAGTGGTATAGATGCTTCACTTAAAAAAGAACGGAGCTGCTTACCTGTTAAGTTTTTTAAAGATTCATTGGTGTAGGGAAGTTCTAATTGGTTATTGTTCAACAAAGCAGAAGTCGTGCCTGTATTAGGAAGAGCTATGATAAGTTTGTTTTTTAACATCCCGACACTAACAAAATTCCCCATCAAATCAGTAGAGATGTCCTGTTCTGTTCGTTTTCCCTCTGGATCAAATGTGAAGATAATGGAGTTTGTTTGGTAAATGAATCCTTCTTTTTCTTCGGTTTGAAGCTGCCCGTTTTGGATTGTAAAATCAGGAATGCGAGTAGCAATCTTTTGCCCATCCAATTGAATGTTGTTTAAGACTTGAAAAACTTGAAAAGAGATTGGCAAAGCCATAATTATACTCAAAACTAAAAGATAGACAATGGCTTTCCAAAATGGGACATTTCTCGCCTCCTTTAGGTCTTTGAATCGTATAAAGGAACTGATAATTAATTGTTTTGTTGTCATAAGTACTCCTCATCTAGTAGTGTCATCACTTGCAATTCTAGCGAAGTATCAAGTGAAATACAAGTGCTTTAGGGAAACAGCTGAATGATTGGTGAAATATCAAAAAAATGTTATTCTTGTCTAAAGACTATCCAATATAAATAAAATGGAGGAAGGAATAGTGCCTACACAGCCACAGAGATCATCAAAAAAACTATTTGGAGTAGTGGTTTTGAATGCGGTGATCACTTTATCAGAATTTATTGGAGGGATTATGTCAGGGAGTTTGTCTCTTGTTTCAGATGCTTTCCATAACCTTAGTGATACATTGGCAATTATTTTTTCTTACGGGGCACAAAAAATGGCCCGAAAAGAAGCAAATAAAAAACGTACGTATGGCTACCAGCGTTTAGAAATATTGAGTGCTTTCATCAACTCATTCATATTGATCATATTATCCTTGTTTTTAACCGTTGAAGCATTCAAGCGGTTCACTTCACCAGAAAAGATAAATAGTCATTTGATGCTAACAGTAGCAGTTATTGGATTGCTCGCGAATTTGTTCTCAGTATTATTATTACGACAAGAAGCAGATGAAAGTTTGAATATAAAATCTAGTTATTTGCATTTGTTAAGTGATACACTGTCTTCGGTAAGTGTGATTATCGGAGCAATTTTGATCCGTTTTTTCGATATCTACTGGATCGATCCAGTTATTACACTGATCATTTCGATATATATATTGATAGAAGCGATAATGGTGATCAAAAAAGCTGCCGCTATTTTGATACAAAGTGCACCTGCTATCGACTATGAAAAAATGGAACAAGAAATTGAAGCAATCGATGGGGTAAAGGATGTTCATCATGTCCATATTTGGCAGTATAGCGAAAAGATAATTATTTTCGACGGACATATTGATTTTGAAGATCAGCTACTAAGCGAGATTGAAAAGATATATCCTCGTATAATTTCTTTATTAAAATTAAAATATGGTATTACACATGTGACGATCCAAGCAGAGACAAAGGCAAAGGATCAAAAAAAATTAATTTTTTTAAATAAAGATGAAAGTTATTGAAATATAGAGTATGATAAATAAGAATTTTTAATAAGGTAGGTTGGCTCATGAAGCAGTATCGACAGTTAAAAGGATATTTAGAAGCAAAAGGATATTGGGAGATACTAGTCTATCTCTTTTTTGGTGGTTTGGCTACGATTGTAAATTTTGTTAGTTTTGCTCTCGCACGCCAATATTTTGATTTAAGTATGGCCTTATCCAATTCTATTTCGTGGTTTTGTTCTGTATTGTTTGCTTTTGTAACGAACAAACTTTGGGTATTCCATTCAAAATCACCGAATTTTACACATGCACTTATTGAATGCGGTAAGTTCTTCTTCTACCGTATCCTTTCTTACGGATTGGACATGGGGGCAATGGTATTGTTGATCAATGTTATGAACAGCAATGAGTATGTGGCGAAAATCATCACTCAAATTATTGTTATCCTTGCGAACTATATTTTCAGCAAGTTGTTTATTTTTAAAGAAACTGAGGTTTTTGAAGAAGAAGTAGGTCAAAGTGAAAAAGACGACTAGGCATAACAATTGAAGAATTTCCTTCTCTTTGTTACTCTTTGTAATGTAGACATTATTAAGAAAACATTGAGGAGGAATTTTTTTATGACTTACACATTACCAGATCTACCTTATGCATATGACGCATTGGAACCTTATATTGACGAAGAAACGATGCATCTGCATCATGATAAGCATCACAATACTTATGTGACGAATTTAAATGCAGCAATTGAGAAATACCCAGAATTAGGCGAAAAAACAATAGAAGAATTATTATCTGATATGGACGCTATTCCAACAGATATCAAGACAGCTGTACGTAACAATGGTGGCGGACATGCTAACCATTCATTTTTCTGGGAAATCATGGCACCAAATGCTGGTGGCGAACCTACAGGAGAAATAAAAGAAGCGATTAATGAAGCTTTTGGTGATTTTTCTTCTTTTAAAGAAGAATTCAAAAAAGCAGCCGCTGGACGATTTGGTTCTGGATGGGCTTGGCTTGTAATGGAAAATGGAAAATTAGCTATTACCTCTACTGCAAATCAAGATTCTCCATTGATGGAAGGAAAGACACCAATTCTAGGTTTGGACGTTTGGGAACATGCTTATTATTTGAAATATAAAAATGTCCGACCAGATTATATTGCAGCATTCTGGAATGTTATTAATTGGGATGAAGTAAACAAACGTTTCGAAGCAGCAAAATAACCATTTCCTCCGTCATATCAGTCTTAAAAATAATTTGGAAAATAAAAGAGCGAAAGCTTGCTAGCGTTTTCTAAATTGGGTATAATGTTCTTGCAAGGTTACTTGCAAGAACTTTTTTGGAGGCTATACATTTATGGAACACGGAACGGTTAAATGGTTCAACAATGAAAAAGGATTTGGGTTTATTACAGTAGACGGCGGAGATGACGTATTTGTTCATTTCTCAGCAATTCAAGGAGACGGCTTCAAGAGCCTAGAAGAAGGTCAAGAAGTAGAATTCACGATTGTTGAAGGTGCACGCGGACCTCAAGCTGCTGAAGTGACTAAATTATAATAATTTGTTGAATAAAGACACGACTTCTTAGAGAGTCGTGTCTTTTTGTCTATTTATGAAGTTTTTAGATTTTTTGGCTAAGTAAATGCATTTGTTCACTTGACATGTCCTAACTAATTATCAAGCAAGGAACATTTTCTTCGTTAGTAATGGATTTTAAAGAAATTTCAGTTTTTGGATGTTGAATAAAAGACCATTTGTGAAACCACTAGTATACATACTCATTACCATGTCAATTCTATTACTTTAAAAGAAAATCGTTTTACTTTGAAGAGGAGCATATCTATCCATTAAAAGATGATGGTAATGCAATCACTAGTTCGAGTCATTTTAAGAGCCATGCAGTGAGCTGGAAATAAAACGAATAGAAGATGGGTTTAACAAAAGGACCAGTCATAGGAAGAAATTTTCGTGAAATCGAATGATAATCTGAACGGTAGGCAAAGACTGTTAAAAAGATGGGAAAGGTATGTGCGATCATTTTACTGCACGATTATTTGGAAAATACTTTGTTGTTCGCTTTTTCTGGAAAAAATACATAAAAAAAGATAAAACGATTGCGAACTGCGTGTATTCGGTCTTTCGATCTTTTTCACGGTATGGTATGATAGTTAAGAATTTTGAGAAATTTTAAAAAATAATAATCGTTACACAAAAATGTTTTTTAAAGTTTTCTTATGATTAAAAAGTGAATTTGCTGATTGAACAGTTATATGAGACAATATTTTAGAAAATGTGAAACAGAGGTGTATTATGAAGCGATGGCAAAAAGTTCTATTAACCTTGTTAGGGGTATTCGTTTTGCTGATTGCCGGATTATCAGCATACGGAATCAGATTTATGGGAGAAGCGAGCCAAACAGTAAACAAAATTTCTAAAAACTCTAATCGAATATCCTCCAAACGTTCTGAGAGAGTAAGCATTGATGACAAAGAACCTTTTTCGGTTTTGCTATTAGGTTTAGATACCGGTGGATTAGGAAGAACGGAACAAGGACGTTCTGATACGATGATGGTAGTAACAGTTAATCCGAAACAAAAAAAATCAACGATCATCAGTTTGGACCGAGATATTTATACGAATATCGTAGGTTATGGAACGGTAGATAAATTAAATCATGCCTATGCATTTGGTGGTGTCGAAATGGCCATGGATTCAATTGAGCAACTGCTCGATATTCCTATTGATCATTATGTAACGATCAATTTGGATGGCATGGAAGATTTGATCAATGCGGTCGGTGGCATCAAAGTGAATAATAAAATTGACTTTACTTTGGATGGTGTCCATGTACCAGTAGGTGAACAAACATTGAATGGAGAAAAAGGTTTAGCCTATTCTCGAATGCGACACGAAGATCCAGAAGGCGATATCGGTCGACAACGTCGTCAGCGGGAAGTAGTGACGAAAATTGTCAATAAAGTTTTAAGTTTAGATGGCGTAAGCAATTATAGAAAAATTTTAAAAGCAGTTGAGAACAATGTGACGACGGACTTAGATTGGGATGACATGCTTGATGTAGCGACGAACTACACCCCGGCGTTTGAAACAATCAAACAAGACCAGTTGCAAGGCGAAGGACAAATGATCAATGATATCTACTATCAAATTTTAGGAAAAAATGATCTTCTTTCGATCCAAAATGAACTGAAGAAACAATTAAATATAAAAACAAGCGATACATTACCTAATTTGAAAAATGAGAATGCTTCAATGATGTTCTTTGATGATTCGGAAGATGGCGATTCGACAAACGGTGATGGATCGAATAGTGAAGGGTACACCGATTATTCTTCCTATTCAGAAAACACATATGATCAGTACCAAGATCCGAATACCTATTATCAGCAAACAGAAGATACAAGTCAGTACTATACACCAAGTCAAGATACTCAAAGTTATGATCCTTACGCTGGACAGGAACAAAATGGTTATGGTTATGACCAGAATAATGAGTATGGAACAACAAGTGGGTACTAGAAAAAATAGTTTGGTTAATAAAGAGTGCCACCTAAATTAGACAAAAAATCTAACTTAGGTGGCACTTTTTCTATGTGTTAAATTACAGGACGTCTCTTTTAAGCCCTTAGTTTAAAAAATAAATTGAATAATTCAATAGAGTTGCGAATAGTACCCATAAATAATAAGGAATCATGAGCCACATTGCCAGGCGATGATGCAGCCACAACTGATACATAAGCACTGACAAGAAAATAACTAAAAGTGTAATATCGATTGCTGCAATGAAAATATTTCTTAAATTAAAAAATAGAGCAGACCATATAAAATTAAAAATGAACTGAATCACAAAAAGACCGACAAGATTGTTTCGCTGTTTTTTGTTGTTGTGATTAAGTAACAAATAAAGAGAAATACCCATCAATATATACAGTAAGGTCCACATCGGCCCAAATATCCAGCTAGGTGGTGCAAATGGTGGAAGTTGCAAAGAATAGTAATATTCTCCGGGATTTCCGCTAAGCAACCCTGATAAAAAGCCTAATATGACAATTCCTATAACACAAACCCAAAAACGAATATCTTTTATCATCTTCATTTTACTAACTCCTTTCTATAATATTAGTTTACCATGAAGGCTCACAGCAAGACCTGTATTTAGTTTGTGAAGTAAGAAAAAAATTGATGATTGTTGTTATTAAAAAGTTGAACATTTGTTTATATGAATGATGTTTTTGAAAAAGATCATATGATTTGATTCTCATGTTTTCTATTTGTACTTTTCTCGTCTACTTCTGTTATAATCTGCATCTTACTTTTTTCACCTTTTTTACTTCAACATAAAATTATAAAAGCATAATGTTTGTGTTAATACAATAAAACGTTTACAATGTGGCTATCAAATGAAGGAGGTTTCTACATGAAAAAGATTAGTACGTTATTGTTTATTGGGTTAGTTAGTTTAGGGTTGTTCGGTTTTAGCATTCCAGGTTTTGCGCATGGTTATATTACTTCTCCAGGAAGCCGTGCATACCTAGGAACATCAGCAGCAGGAAACTTAAATCAAAATGTCGGAAGAGCACAATGGGAACCGCAAAGTATCGAAGCTACCAAAAATACATTCATTGATGGAAAAATTGCTAGTGCAGGAGTCAGCGGCTTTGAGCCTTTAGATGAACAGACATCTAACAGATGGCATAAAAACATGGTTAATCCAGGAACATTAAATATTACTTGGAATTTAACAGCACAACATCGGACAAGTACTTGGGATTACTACATTACCAAACCAACTTGGAATCCTAATCAACCTTTGAAATTTAGTGATTTTGAATTGATCACAAAAATAGACGACAAAGCAACTGTTCCACCAAAAACAGTCAACCAAACGATCACACTTCCGCAGGATCGAAAAGGATATAATGTGATTTTAGCAGTATGGAATATCAGCGATACGACAAATGCATTTTATCAAGTGATAGACGTAAATATCCAATAATAATCAAAAAGGGCTGTGACAAAAACTATGTCACAACCCTTTTTTTAAATAAATAGTGTCCTCCTGTTAACTCTTCGGTCACAAGTACAGTATTCATAAAACATGAAGAGCTATTTTTGTTTGGTTGTTCTTATTACTTGATACAGGGCAGACTTTTTCACAACCTCTTTCATTTAGTCAGCGAGTCTCGTCATCTTCACGACAACTTCACAACGTGCAGTCTGAGGAAACATGTCGACAGACTGTAAATATTCAATCTTGAACTTTTTACTTAAATTAACCAGATCTCTGGCAAGTGTAGAAACATTACAGGAGATATAAACAAGTTTTTTTGGAGGGTATTTCAATAATGATTGAATCAATGCGTTATCCAAACCCGTACGTGGTGGATCTACGATGATACCATCAGGCTGAAAACCTTCATTCAACCATTTAGGCAGAACTTGCTCTGCTGTCCCGACTTCATATCGAGTGTTGTGATATCCTAATCTTTCCGCATTTTTTTTTGCATCAGCGATTGCTTGAGGAACGGTATCCATTCCCCGTACTTCTTTGGCTTGTTTTGCTACACTTAAGCCGATCGTCCCAACTCCGCAATAAGCATCCACGATCGTTTCATTAGGCTGGACATCTAATGCTTTAATTCCTTCGCCATAAAGCAATTCGGTCTGCTGAGGATTGAGTTGAAAGAAGGCACGAGGAGAAAGATCGAAAGTCACTTCATTGATTTGTTCTTCAATGGCTTCTTTTCCCCATAAGTGGATCGTTTCATCCCCCATCACGAGAGACGTTTTTTGTGCCTGGACATTTTGCATGATTGAAACAACTTCGGGCAGTCGTTCATTGATCTCACGGATCATTGCGTTTTTTTGCGGGAATTTTTTACTGCGAGTAATAAAAACAACTTGTAACTCCCCAGTTTTAACACCGATTCTAACCATGATTGTGCGGAAGATTCCACTGTTTGTCCGTTCATCATAGATGGGTGCATCAAATTTATTCAATAGTTGAACAACAGTATTCATTACTTTTTGTGTTCGAGGTTCTTGAACCAAGCAGTCTGTTATAGGGACTAACTGATGAGAGTTTGCTTCGTATAAACCAGCTTCAATTTTTTGAGTCTGCTTATTTTTTCGTAACTGAAATTGTGCTTTGTTTCTATAATGCCAAGGCTCATCCATCCCGATCGTCGGCAAAAGTTGATAAGATCGAAAGCCTGCTGGTTTGAATTTTTCCAATGCTTGCAAAAGCAGATCCTTTTTAAAATCCAATTGAGCTTGATAAGCTAAGTGTTGTAATTGACAGCCACCGCATTCATAGTAAACAGGACATGGTGCCACTACGCGATCTTTGCTTGTTTTTTTGACTTTTATTAATTCTCCTTCTGCATAGCGAGGAGTTGCTTTCGTGATTTTCACTAGTACTTCTTCTTTTGGTAGTGCATATGTAACAAATATGATCAACCGTTTGAAATAACCGATTCCTTCACCATTTATGCCTAAACGCTTGATTTTCAAAGGAACCGTTTGTCCAGTTTTGACAATTGTTTCTGCCATAAGTATCTCCCTTTTTCTTTTTTCTGTGGTTTATTCTAACATATAATACCTGATTACGGGGATTTTCTATGGTATGATAGAGAATATATGTTCGAGGAGGATGTTTATGTTAACCGTTACGAGAATCAGTAAAGGCAAAGGCCCTTTCTATCGCGTAGATTTATCTGAAGGAGAAGCTTTACAAGTATCTGAAGATGTATTAGTACGCTATCGATTATTAAAAGGACGGGAATTAGACGAAGAAACTATCCAAGAGATCAAGAAGAGTAGCGGAGCTGATTTCGGGTTTCACCTAGCAATGAATTACTTAAGTTATCAGTTGCGATCGGAAAAAGAAATCCGAACATACTTAAAAGAAAAGGAAATCCTTCAAGAAGATCGAAATAAAATCGTAGCCCGCTTAAAAGAATTGGACCTTGTCGATGATTTGGTCTATGGGGAAAGTTATGTGCGCACGAATATGCGCTTAAGTGACAAAGGACCAAAGAAATTAGCGCAGCAGATGCAGCAAAAAGGTTTGAAACCTGAAATCATTGAACAAGCGCTCAGCCAATATACATTTGAAGACCAAGTTCAAAATGCACATCAGACAGCCGAAAAAGCGTTTGGAAAAAATCACGGAAAAAGCCAAAAAGAATTATTGAGAAAAATCCAACAAACATTGATGACGAAAGGCTTTTCTCAAGAAGTGATCCAACAAGCGATGGCTGATCTTCCGCAAGAAGCAGATCAAGAAATAGAATATGATTATTTAGTCAAACAAGGAGATAAACTATGGCGAAGAAATTTAAGGTTTGAACCTAAAAAAAGAAATCTAAAAGTAAAGCAAAGCTTATATCAAAAAGGATTTGATTTGGATATGATCCAGCGATTCATTACGGAAAAGGAAGAGGAAAGTGAATAAAGAATGGGAAAAATGGACAGATAAAGAAACAAAAGAATTTCAAGATCAGTTTATTCAATGGTATGAACAAGAAAAAAGAAACCTGCCTTGGCGCTATAATCGTGATCCTTATCGTATCTGGATCTCTGAGATCATGCTTCAGCAAACCAGAGTAGACACAGTGATCGATTATTTTTATCGTTTCATGGAATGGTTTCCTACAATTGAAGAGCTAGCAAATGCTCCAGAAGAAAAGCTTTTAAAAGCATGGGAGGGCCTTGGTTATTACTCAAGAGCCCGGAACATCCAAGCTGCTGCTAAACAGATCATGTCAGAATTTGATGGGGAAATGCCGCAAACGCCTGAAGAAATTAGCTCATTGAAGGGAATAGGACCATATACGACAGGCGCGATTGCAAGTATCGCATTTGGACTTCCAGAACCCGCGGTTGACGGCAACGTGATGCGAGTAGTCAGCAGATTGTTTTGCATTGAAGCAGACATCGCAAAAGCTTCTAGCAGGAAAATCTTTGATGAAGCGATGCGGAAAATCATTGATGAAAAGCATCCAGGTGAATTCAACCAAGCAATGATGGATCTAGGTTCAGCTATCTGTACACCAACTTCTCCAAAGTGTGAGACTTGTCCGATCCAAGCCTTTTGTTTAGCTAACAAACGAGGAATCCAAACGAGTTTTCCTGTAAAAACAAAAAAAGCAAAGCCAAAAGACGTTTATTATATCAGTGCGGCTCTTCAAAATCATTCTGGAGCGTATTATTTTGAAGAAAGAGATAGCCAAAAATTGCTGGCGAATATGTGGACATTTCCAATGATGGAAGTGACACAAGAGGAGTATGAGCGATTGAAAAAAGAATGGGAAACAAAGCCAGAAATCGATCTGTTTGATGACCTAGTAGCAGAAGAAGAGCAAAATCTCCCATTTGAAAAGCAGGAACTCTTTGTTTGGCAGACACGACATTTAGGAGAAGTTACTCATATTTTTAGTCATCTGAAATGGCATGTTCTCCTTTTTTACGGACGGGCAACCGAGGGAGCAGAACAAGAATTTACCGAGAACAAAACTTCGAAGTGGTTGAAGCCTGATGCATTTGATTCGGTCGCTTTTCCTAAGGTCCAAATGAAACTGGTAGATCAGTTAGAGAAAAATCGAAACAATAGGAATCCTTTCTAGGCAAAGCTCATTTTTATTGATATAATAATTATGATGTCGGTGTAATGAACACCCAAACACAAAGCACAAAATGCTGCTTAAGGAAGGGTTGCTATGGGAGTTCCAAAAGAAGGAGAGTTTGTGACGATCCAAAGTTACAAGCACGACGGCAAATTGCATCGAACGTGGCGAGATACCATGGTATTAAAAACAAGCGAACACTCTATGATCGGCGTGAATGATCACACATTAGTCACTGAATCTGATGGACGTCGATGGGTAACGCGCGAACCAGCGATTGTTTATTTTCATAAAAAATACTGGTTCAATGTAATAGCAATGATCAGAGAAAAGGGGGTTTCCTATTATTGTAATCTAGCTTCACCTTTTTTGCTGGACGATGAGGCCTTGAAATATATCGACTATGACTTGGATATCAAGGTATTTCCTGACGGCGAGAAACGACTATTGGATGTCGATGAATATGAGATGCACAGCAAAATGATGAATTATCCGAACGATATTGACTTCATCCTAAAAGAAAATGTGAAGATTCTGGTTGACTGGATCAATAATGGAGATGGCCCGTTCTCGGAAGGCTATATTGATATTTGGTATAACCGTTACAAGCAATTGTCGCGTAAGTAAACACAAAAAAGAACAGTAAGCCAGTGAGAGATTTTTCTCAAAAGCTTGCTGTTTTTTGCTTTTTTCGAAATAAATTTTTATAAAGTCTTTTTCATATAAATATGAGGCATGCCAGCATCTTCAAAAGGATCGCCGTAAGCTGTATATCCTAGTTTTTCGTAAAAAGTTTCAGCTGTGGACTGTGCCCCTAATAAAATCGTATTATAGCCTTGATTCTTAGCAAAGTTTTCTGCTTCTTCAATCAATATTTTTCCTAACCCTTGGTGTCTGTATTCAGAAAGAATCGCCATCCGCTGTAATTTCATTTTTCCGTTTTCTAAAGGCAAAAGACGTACAGTTCCTTGCGGTTCTTTTTTATCTGAGTACAGGACGAAGTGGATACAATGGGCTTCATCTTTGTCTATTTCTCGAGACAAAGGCACACCCTGTTCGACTACAAAAACTTGATGCCTGATCCGTACAGCATCTAAGTAAATATTGCTCATTGTATCTTTTGTTTGTACAACTTTCATGGTCTAGCCACCTTCCTTTCGTATAGTATACTGGAAAATAAAACAAATAAAAAGTATGGCAAGTTTTCAAAAATAAAAAAAGAATAAAAGAATTTTTAACGAATATAATATATACTAGTAAGAAAGAAAGGAGGAAATCTATTGTTTGAAAAACTTAGACAGTCTAAACTAATGTTTTGGTCGCTTGAATTATTGATCATAGCTGCATTGATCATGATTTCATCAGAAATAAACTTTATTTTCGAACCGATCGGGACATTTTTTTCCACGTTATTTGCACCTGTACTGATTGCAGGCTTTCTTTACTATTTATTGAATCCTATTGTCAAGCTGTTGATGAAAGCAAAAATCAAAAGAATATGGGCTGTCGCAATTGTGCTGCTCCTTTTAGTTGCAGCAATTATTTGGATTTTACTTAGTGTCATCCCAAGTCTAGTACAGCAAATTTCCTCATTGGCATCTAATATGCCTGATTTCATCAAACAGGTAGAAAGCTGGTTAAAAGAGGTAGCCGAATTGCCTTTGTTCAAGGAAGTAGATATCAATAAATATTTTGAGCAATTAGACATTTCTTACGGGACAATCATTCAGCAATTCCTTAGTGGAGTATCCAATAGTTTAGGTTCGATCGTTGGAACGATCGCTTCGGCAACTGTAGTAATCATTACAGCACCATTCATCTTGTTCTATATGTTGAAAGACGGAGAAAAACTAGTGCCAAACATCCAACAGTTTTTCCCAGAAAAAAGAAGAAACCAAATTGTGGAGTTATTGGGGCAACTGAATAAAACATTGGCTAATTACATTAGCGGACAAGCAATCGAATGTTTATTCGTTGGTACCTTCACATTTTTAGGATATATGGTAATTGGTGTGGATTATGCTTTCTTATTTGGGGTCATTGCGGGATTGACAAACCTAATTCCATATTTAGGACCTTATCTAGGACTAGCACCTGCATTTTTAGTAACAGTCTTCAATGATCCGGTAAAAGCATTACTTTGTTGTGTGGTTGTGCTAATCGTCCAACAGTTGGATGGGAATATCATTTATCCTAATGTAATTGGGAAATCACTGAAAATCCATCCATTAACGATCATTATCGTTCTTCTAGTAGCTGGAAATATTGCCGGATTGCTTGGTATCTTCTTAGGTGTTCCTTTTTACGCAATCTGCAAGACGATCATTTCCTATATAATCAAAATCGTCAAAGAAGACAAGCAAAATGAAAACAAGAAGAAAATTGCTACGACCTCGTAGGTAGTTTTAGTACACTTGTTTTTATTGCAAAGAAAATTGCTTTGTGATACCATTTTAACGTGGCTATAGTGCCACGTTTTTTTCTATCGTAAACTAAAAATTAATTTTATAAGGAGAGAATGCGATTATGAATGCTGACCCTGAGAGTCAGTCGCTGTTAGCGCAGATTTTATTATTGATCGTTTTGACATTGATCAATGCTTTTTTAGCAGCTTCCGAAATTGCTGTTGTTTCGATCAATAAGAATCGAATCGAGCAAAAAGCTGATGAAGGAGATGTGAAATCTCAAAAGCTTTTAAAAATATTGCAGAATCCAAATAATTTCCTATCGACAATCCAAGTAGGAATCACTTTGGTCAACATTTTGTCTGGTGCTTCACTAGCTAATACTTTATCGGAACGGTTAGCTCCGGTATTAGGTGGCGGCACAGCGGCAAAAAGTATTGCAAATATCATTGTGCTGGCTATTTTGACCTATGTATCGATTGTTTTTGGAGAATTGTACCCTAAACGTATTGCTTTAAATAAATCAGAAGAAGTCGCAAAGTTCACTTCAGGGCTGATACGCTTGATTGGTGTAGTAGCTAAGCCCTTCGTCTGGTTGCTTTCTGCTTCCACAAGTTTATTGGCGCGTATCACGCCGATGACTTTTGATGATGAAGATTCAAAAATGACCAGAGATGAAATGCGTTATATGCTTGAAAACGAAGGCGTATTGAATAATGAAGAATTAGAAATGCTCCAAGGGGTTTTTTCTCTTGATACGAAAGTTGCCCGAGAAGTCATGGTCCCACGAACGGATGCATTTATGATTGATATCAACGACACTGTGGAAGAAAATGTGAATGAAGTTTTATCCGAAAACTATTCAAGAATCCCTGTTTATAACGAAGACAAAGATAAAGTAGTCGGAATCCTTCATACAAAGAATTTACTAAAAGCTGCCCATAAATTCGGCTTTGATAATTTAGATATCAAGAAAATCATGCAGGAGCCTTTATTTGTTCCTGAAACGGTCTTTATTGATGATCTGTTATATGAAATGAAAAAGACGCAGAATCAGATGGCTATTTTATTAGATGAATATGGCGGCGTCGTTGGGTTAGCAACACTAGAAGACCTTTTAGAAGAAATCGTCGGAGAAATCGATGATGAATCAGATGAAGTTGAGAATCTTTATGAAAAAATCGATGAACACGAATATATCATCCAAGGACGTATGCTGATTGATGAGTTCAATGAAGCTTTTGACAGCGATCTGCATATGAGTGATGTAGATACGATGGCTGGTTATTTGATTACAGCATTAGGCATGATTCCGGATGAAGGCGAAAAGTTATCGTTTGATGTCGATAATATTACGCTGGTTTCTGAAGAAATGGAAGGTTCTCGAATCCTTAAAATCCGTGTCATTTTTCATGATCCGGAAGAAACAGAAGCGGAACCTGAAGAAGAACGAAGATACTTCAGAAAAGAATTCGAAGATGACGAGCCAAGAAGATAATTGGAAACTTGGTTATGAAAGACGTGTTGCTTGAATAAACAAGCAACACGTCTTTTCTTTTAGTCAGCTGACAAAAAAATATTTGACTCTTATGGTTTGGTGGCTTTTTCATTCGCTGAATCCATGCTATACTGATTCAGTTGTAGTAGTTGACAAAGGTTGTGAAAAAGCTATCCTGCATTAAGTAATAAGAGCAGCCAAGCAAAAACAGCTTTTCGTATTTTTGGCTTGGGTGGGCTTATTGCTGAAAGGCTGTCTCTAGAACGCCGTTTACTCGGAAAAAGAGACTGCTACACGGCTTTTGTCACAGCCCTATATGAAATTGTCTTTCTTTAAGAGATCGGACAATCTGTGCCTAGAGAAAATATAAATAATTGAATGGAAGAAATGGAGTTAGGTTATGAATAATCCAGAATTAAAGCAACAAGTGGACAATCGCAGAACTTTTGCGATCATTTCCCATCCGGATGCTGGGAAAACAACGATTACAGAACAATTACTATTGTTTGGTGGGGCTATCCGTCAAGCCGGGACCGTAAAAGGCAAAAAAACAGGTAATTTTGCCAAATCAGACTGGATGGAAATCGAGAAACAACGTGGGATTTCTGTTACTAGTTCTGTTATGCAGTTTGATTATCAAGGGAAACGAGTAAATATCTTGGATACACCAGGACATGAAGATTTTTCTGAAGATACTTATCGTACTTTGATGGCCGTGGATAGTGCGGTCATGGTAATCGATAGTGCAAAAGGGATCGAAGCACAGACAAAGAAATTATTCCAAGTTGTAAAAAAACGTGGTATCCCGATATTTACTTTTATCAACAAACTAGATCGTGATGGTCGTGAACCATTGGAATTGTTAGAAGAATTAGAAGAGCTATTAGATATCGAATCTTATCCGATGAATTGGCCAATCGGTATGGGTAAAGGGCTAGAAGGTCTTTATGATATCTACCATAATCGTGTAGAGTTTTATCGTCCGGAAAATTATCAGGATGAACGATTAGTAGAATTGGATGAAGATGGACTGCTTCCCGAAAATCATCCTCTAACTGAAAATTCCTTATATGAACAAGTCTTAGAAGAAGTAGAACTAATCAAAGAGGCTGGAGATGCATTTAATCAAGAAAAAATTGCTCGTGGCGATCAGACACCAGTATTTTTTGGTTCTGCATTGACTAACTTCGGTGTACAGACTTTTTTAGAGACTTTCGTTGAATTGGCACCAGCTCCTTATGGACACAAAACACAAGATGATCAGATGGTAAGTCCTTATGAGGAAGAATTTTCAGGTTTCGTATTCAAGATCCAAGCAAATATGAATCCAGCCCATCGTGACCGAATCGCTTTTGTCCGAATCTGTTCTGGAACATTCGAACGAGGAATGGATGTCTGGTTGGAACGTACAAATAAAAAACTGAAATTAAGCAATGTCACACAATTTATGGCAGATTCGAGAGAAAACGTCGAAAAAGCAGTAGCAGGCGATATCATCGGTGTATATGATACAGGTAATTATCAGATTGGGGATACATTGTTCGAAGGAAAACTAAAAGTTGCTTATGAAGAACTCCCTTCATTTACTCCAGAGCTGTTTATGAAAGTGACTGCAAAAAATGTCATGAAACAAAAATCCTTCCACAAAGGAATCTATCAATTAGTTCAAGAAGGAGCGATTCAGCTTTATAAAACATATCTAACGGAAGAATATATCATTGGAGCTGTTGGTCAGCTACAATTTGAAGTATTCCAATATCGTATGTTAAATGAGTATAACGCCGAAGTAATCATGTCTCCAATGGGACACAAAATCGCTCGCTGGATCGATCCAGAAGATTTGGATGAGAAGATGAGTTCAAGTCGCAATATCTTGGCTCGTGACCGTTTCGACCAACCATTGTTCTTATTCGAGAACCAATTTGCAGAACGCTGGTTTGCGGATAAATATCCTAATGTAAAATTAAAAAGTCTGATGTAAAGAAGTCTTGACACAAGCTGCCCTGCATCAAGTAATAAGAATAGCCAAACAAAAACAGCTTCTCATATTTTGTTTAGAGCCGTGACGGATTTTCCGTGACGGCTCTTTTTACTATTTAAAATCATAGAAATGTCTAATCAAAAAAATATAAAAATTATTTTGCGTACATATGATTAAAGAAAGGAGAGTGTGAAACATGGAAACAGAATGGCAAAGACGTGAAAGAAAAAAACAGAAAAAAGAAGAGATGTTACGATTATGTCGATTATTAGATGTAAAAGACTGGGACAAAAACGAGCAAATTGCACAAAAAGTACGATCAATCATCCATAAAGAGGAAAAAGTTAAAAATAAAGACACACGTAGAACTGAAAATGAAAAGAGAAAAGTACAAAAGAAAAGAGAAAAATCAAAAAGCTAGAAAGAAAAAGAGGCTGAGACAGAAGCGTTTAACTCCAAGAAATAAGCTGGAATTCACAAAAATTTGAAAAGCAATTTTCGTGAATTTCAGCTTATTTCCGAAGGAGTTGCTTCTGCTTCCGCCGTTTATACGTGTTTAGAGCGTGAGACAAAAGTGTTCTTTACTTTTGTCCCACGCTCTTTAATTATTATGTTCAAAATTTGTTTACACGGCTAATGTAGCGCCTAATTCATGTTTTGGAATCGAGATTTCAACAAGGCCTGCCAATTCGATTACTTTGATTTCATCCTCGTGGTAAACGGCGTCTTTGATTTTATCTAAGAAATAATTTTTAGCATCTTCGATTTCTTTCGGCTGGATTTTACGTTTGTCATTGATCAGCAGAATTTCATTATGTTCAGGGGCTTCAGTGTAGACAATAGTGGTATTTCCGGCTGTGTAGACCTTGACTAGATGGGCATCAGTGTTTTCAAGCTGGTTTAATACAAGACGGGAATGGCTGTTTGTTACATTTACCAATTTCATGGCGCTCACCTCTTTTATGTATTTTTAATTGCTTGTTTCTCTTATTATAATTTCTTTTTTATAAAATGAACAGTATTTTGACTTTTCTGAAAAAAGAATGAGACGGCATTTCTCAAAGAAATACCGTCTCACGCTATAAAACTGGATTTATTCAGCCGTTTCTTCGGCTGATTCTTTTGCCAAACGTTCTGGTTTAGAAGTAACGATGATTTTTCCATCTTTATCCAGTTTTGCTTTCAACTCATGGATAGAAGGGTGATCAAGATAAAATTCAGCGATACCATCTTCGATTTGTTCTTGGATCGTGCGTCGAAGAGGACGAGCACCCATAGATGGATCATAGCCTAAGTCAACTAATTTTTCTTTGACATTCGTAGGAACTTCGATGTGAAGTTGCTGTGCTGCCAGCATTTGGTTGACATCGTCTAGCATTAGTGTGACGATTGTCATCAAGTTTTCTTTTGATAATGCACTGAATTCGATGATCCCGTCAAAACGGTTCAGAAATTCTGGTGTAAAGTAGTTGTTTAATTGGTTCAATACAGAACGAGTAACACCTTCGCGTGCCGCACCAAAACCAACGTTTGCTTCTACTTTACCAGTTCCGGCATTACTTGTCATAATGATGATCGTATCTTTAAAGCTGACCGTTCTTCCTTGTGCATCTGTCAATCGACCATCATCTAAGATTTGCAAGAACATATGCAAAACATCTGGATGAGCTTTTTCTACTTCATCTAACAAGACAAGACTGTAAGGATTTCTCCGTACTTTTTCTGTTAATTGACCAGCTTCTTCGTATCCGACATAACCTGGAGGAGAACCAATCAATTTAGAGACACTATGTTTTTCCATATATTCAGACATATCGAAACGAATCATTGAATCTTGTGAACCGAATAGTTCGTAGGCAAGTTGTTTCGCAAGCTCTGTTTTACCTACACCAGTTGGTCCAACAAATAAGAAGGAGCCGATTGGACGATTCTGTTTGTTTAATCCAACACGGTTTCGGCGAATCGCTTTCGCTACTCGATCTACAGCGTTATCTTGTCCGATGACATGAGCTTTCAAGTCATCTGCTAAGTTTTTCAGTTGTGTCTGTTCTTTTTCTTTTAATTCACCCACTGGAATACCTGTCCGTTGTTCAACGATTTTTTCCATATCTTTTTCGGTAATCACAGGTATTTCCTCTTCAGTGAGCTGACGTTCTTTCATTTTTTGAAGTTTATTGATCTGATCGCGATAATAAGCTGCTTTTTCGAAATCTTCTTCTCGAGAAGCTAAAACTTTTTGTTCTTCTGCTTCTTGCAGTTTTTTCTCGATTGTTTTAGGATCAACGATTTGGATCGTCAAGTTTTTCTTAGAACCTGTTTCATCTAGCAAATCGATGGCTTTATCCGGCAAGAAGCGATCTTGGACGTAACGATTGGATAAAGTTGCGGCTGCTTCGATGGCCTCATCAGTATATTTTACATGATGATAGTCTTCATAACGTTTTTGCAAACCTTTCAAAATACTGATCGTTTCTTCGACAGTTGGTTCATCTACCCGTACAGGTTGCATACGACGTTCTAAAGCAGCGTCTTTTTCGATGATGCGGTACTCATTTAAGGTAGTAGCACCAACCATTTGTAATTCTCCTCGAGCTAAAGCTGGTTTTAAAATATTACCAGCATCCATATTTCCATCACCAGCAGAACCAGCACCGACGATTTCGTGAACTTCATCTATGAATAGGATCACATTTTCTGCTTGACGGATCTCTT
Source organism: Enterococcus sp. E4-223 (assembly GCF_035727065.1). Classification (NCBI taxonomy): domain Bacteria; kingdom Bacillati; phylum Bacillota; class Bacilli; order Lactobacillales; family Enterococcaceae; genus Enterococcus; species Enterococcus sp. E4-223. Next base: position 228,707 of record NZ_JAPMLH010000003.1, read on the forward strand.
CAATCAATTTTTGCATACGTTCTTCAAATTGTCCTCGTATACCAGTACCTTGGACTAAAGATACGACATCTAAACGAATGACTTCTTTGTCCATTAATTTTTGCGGTACATCACCATCTACGATTTTTTGTGCTAAACCTTCAACAACTGCTGTTTTACCAACACCTGGTTCTCCAATCAAGACAGGATTGTTCTTGGTTCGGCGATTTAAAATTTCAATGACTCGTTTGATTTCGTCATCGCGTCCGATCACAGGATCGATATCACCTTGTCGTGCTTGTTCTGTGATATTGATTCCGTATTCTCCCAATAAACCTTCTGTATTGCCTTGAGGTGGCTGACCACCATTGAAGTTGTTGTTTCCGCCAAATTGTGTTGGTGGTGTTTGCTCATAATTTCCTTGCTGTTGCATTTGGCGAGACATGGAACGGAAAAGATCGTCCAAACTGCCAAATCCAAATGGATCATTTTGGGCCATATTAGTCAGACCTCCATTTTGTTGATTTTTGATTTTTTGATAACAGCTCTGACAGTAATCGAGTTGTGTCCGCTGACCATTGACAGTGGCATACAAGTGAATCGTTGCCTCATTCTTGCCGCAGTTTTGACAAAGCATGAATCATTCACGTCCTTTCACAAAAATGGGTACATCCATATTTTACATCTCGTTTTTCATGAGGTAAAAGAATAACCCCTAGTTTTTTAAGAGATTTATGAGGTAGAAAAGGTGAAATCTCTATTGACCATTCCTGACCTTTGACTCTTATTATACTAAAAATAAAAAGGGAAGCAAGTAATTCGTTTCATATGAAAACAAAGAGGGTCAAAGGAAAGAATGATAAACGTCAGGAGAAGAGAAAGCGACAAGAAAAAGAAAATAAACACGTTTGTTATAAAATGTGAAGAAAAGGATGAAAAAGAATCCGGAATAATTTGAATACTTTTATCTGAAATTGAATTAAAACTGTTGTATCTAACGAAAAAAAATGTTAATCTTTACAGATGAAAGGGTGGCATTTGTTAGGATTCTCTGAATTACTAAAAAAGAAAACCCTCACATAAAAACAACACTCACTTAAAGGAGACCGATTAATATGGAAAAGAAAGAATTTCACGTAGTAGCAGAAACTGGGATCCACGCTCGTCCAGCTACACTATTAGTACAAACAGCAAGCAAATTTAACTCTGATGTAAACTTAGAGTATAAAGGTAAATCAGTAAACTTGAAATCAATCATGGGCGTTATGTCTTTAGGTGTAGGTCAAGGTTCTGATGTTACTATTACTGCAGAAGGTGCTGACGAAGCTGATGCAATGGCAGCAATCGTTGAAACAATGAAGAAAGAAGGCTTATCTGAATAATGGTTGAAATGCTAAAAGGGATTGCCGCTAGTGACGGTGTAGCCGTTGCAAAAGCTTACCTGCTAGTTCAACCGGATTTAACATTCAGTAAGGCAACAGTAGAAGATACTGCGGCTGAAGAAGCTCGTTTGGATGCTGCATTAGCTAAATCTACTGAAGAATTGCAGCAAATTCGTGAAAAAGCAGCGCAAAGCTTAGGTGAAGCAGAAGCGCAAGTATTTGATGCCCATTTGATGGTTCTTTCAGATCCAGAAATGGTAGGTCAAATCAAGCAAAATATTAAAGACAACAGCGTAAATGCTGAATCAGCGCTAAAAGAAGTAACGGATATGTATATCGGTATGTTCGAAGCAATGGAAGATAATGCTTATATGCAAGAGCGTGCTGCAGATATTCGTGACGTTGCTAAACGTATTTTAGCGCACTTATTAGGCGTTACTTTACCAAATCCATCAATGATCAACGAAGAAGTGGTCGTTGTTGCACATGACTTGACTCCAAGTGATACAGCACAATTAGATCGCAATTTTGTAAAAGCGTTTGTAACAGACATTGGTGGACGTACTTCACATTCTGCTATCATGGCACGTTCTTTAGAAATTCCAGCAATCGTTGGTACAAAAGAAATTACTGCTAAAGTCAAAGAAGGCGATATTTTGGCTGTCAACGGGATCGAAGGCGATGTAATCATCGATCCTACAGATGAACAAAAAGCTGAATTTGAAAAAGCAGGTGCAGATTACGCAGCACAAAAAGCAGAATGGGAAAAATTAAAAAATGCAGAAACTGTCACAGCTGACGGCAAGCATTTTGAATTAGCTGCAAACATCGGAACACCAAAAGATCTAGTTGGTGTCCATAATAATGGTGGAGAAGCAGTTGGTCTGTACCGTACTGAATTCCTGTATATGGATTCTCCAGACTTCCCAACAGAAGATGACCAATATGAAGCTTACAAAGCTGTATTAGAAGGTATGGAAGGAAAACCTGTAGTTGTTCGTACAATGGACATCGGTGGAGATAAAGAACTACCATATCTGCAATTACCTCATGAAATGAATCCATTCTTAGGATATCGTGCATTGCGTATCAGTTTATCTGAACAAGGCGACGAAATGTTCCGTACACAAATGCGTGCATTGCTTCGTGCATCTGTTCATGGTAATTTACGTATCATGTTCCCTATGGTAGCTACACTCAAAGAATTCCGCGCAGCAAAAGCGATCTTTGAAGAAGAAAAACAAAAATTGATCAGTGAAGGCAAGGAAGTATCTGATACGATCCAAGTCGGCATCATGATCGAGATTCCAGCAGCAGCAGTCTTAGCAGACAAGTTTGCAAAAGAAGTAGATTTCTTCTCTGTAGGTACGAACGATTTGATTCAATACACAATGGCAGCAGACCGTATGAACGAACGCGTTTCTTACTTGTACCAACCATATAACCCATCAATTTTACGTTTGATCAAAAATGTAATTGATGCAGCACACGCTGAAGGAAAATGGGCAGGTATGTGTGGAGAAATGGCTGGAGATCAAACAGCTGTTCCATTGCTAGTAGGTATGGGTCTAGATGAGTTCTCAATGAGTGCGACATCTATTCTTAAAACGCGTAGTTTAATGAAACGCTTGGACACAGCGAAAATGGCTGAACTTGCTGATCGTGCATTGAAAGAATGCGATACGATGGAAGAAGTCGTTGAACTTGTTCATGAATATGTAAAATAAACAACGTATCAAAAGCTGGTGTGGCTTGTAAAAGAGCTACGCCAGTTTTTTTGTTCTTTTTTAAGAAAACGTTTTTGTCAGTAAGAATAGATAAAAATAGGGCTTAAGTTTGAGTGACAGTTTGTAGGCTATGTTATACTATATAAGTGAAGGGGGACGTAAGGTGAAGGTATTATTATATTTTGAAAGTGAAAAGATGCTTGCAAAATCTGGAATCGGGCGTGCGCTTGATCATCAAAAACGTGCTCTGACGGAAGTTGGTATCTCTTATACACTAGATGAAAAAGAAGATTATGACATCCTGCACATCAATACATACGGAATCAATAGTCATAATATGGTCAATAAAGCCAGAAGAGAAGGAAAAAAAGTTGTCTATCATGCGCATTCTACAGAGGAAGATTTCCGAAATTCCTTTATCGGATCGAACCAGCTTTCTCCTATCGTAAAAAAATATCTGGTAGGATTGTACCAAAAAGCGGACTATCTGATCACGCCAACACCTTATTCAAAACAGTTGTTGGAAAGCTATGGTATCCGTGTGCCGATTCAAGCTATTTCCAATGGGATCGACTTAGAGAAATATCGCCCTGATCCAATGAAAGAACAAAAGTTCAGAGAATATTTCAAACTGTCTCCGGATCAAAAAGTAATCATTTGTGTCGGTTTGTTTTTCGAACGTAAAGGAATCATTGATTTCGTAGAAATTGCTAAGAAGATGCCCGAATACACATTTATTTGGTTTGGTCATGTTCCCATGTACTCGATTCCTCGGAACATCCGGAAAATTGTAAAAGAAGATCATCCTGAAAATGTCCTGTTTCCTGGTTACATTCGTGGAGAGATCATAGAAGGTGCGTATTCAGGTGCAGATCTATTCTTTTTCCCTTCTTATGAAGAGACAGAAGGGATCGTTGTTTTAGAAGCTTTAGCAAGCAAACAAAACGTACTTGTTCGAGATATTCCAGTGTATAATGGCTGGTTAGAAGATAGCAAGAACTGCTATATGGGGAAGACAAACGAAGAATTTATCCGACTGATCCAACAGATTACCAATCAAGAACTACCGAGTACGACACAAGCCGGTTATCAAACAGCAAAAGAGCGAAGTATCAATAAAATCGGTGAAGAACTTAAAAATGTATACGAAAGTGTACTGAATGAAAAAGTCTCTAGCAAATTAAAAAAAGTAAATCAGGTCAAGGACTAGTTTGGAGGCGAAAAACATGAAAATCGGCTTTTTTACCGATACCTACTTTCCGCAAGTCAGCGGAGTTGCTACATCGATCAAAACATTAAAACAAGAATTAGAAAGACATGGGCATGAAGTCTATATTTTTACAACGACCGATCCTAATGCGGATAAGTTGGAAAAAGATGTGATTCGAATGCCAAGTGTACCATTTATTTCTTTCAAGGATCGAAGAGTTGTTGTTAGAGGCATGTGGTATGCTTATTTGGTTGCCAAAGAACTAGAACTAGATCTTATTCATACCCATACAGAATTCGGAGCAGGGATACTTGGGAAGATGGTAGCTAAGAAATTGAAAATACCTCTGATCCATACTTACCATACGATGTATGAAGACTACCTTCATTATATCGGTAAAGGAAAAGTGATCAGGCAATCCCATGTAAAATACTTGTCTAGATTATTTGCAAATCATACGACAGGTGTAGTTTGTCCAAGTGAACGTGTTATTGATACATTACGCAGCTATGGTGTAATAGCACCGCTTCGCGTGATTCCTACTGGTATCGACATTGAAAAATTCAAACGTTCTGATATCACTCAGCAGGATATCAGCAAATTAAGGGAGTCACTAGGTCTTCAGGAAAACCATTTGATGATTCTTTCTTTAAGCAGGATTTCTTATGAGAAAAATATCCAAGCCTTGATTAATGGGTTTCCTCAGGTCATCTCCGCTTATCCTAACGCCAGATTAGTTATCGTAGGAAAAGGACCTTATGTAGAAGAGTTAGAGGAATTGATCTCAGAACTGCAGTTAGAAGAATTTGTGCAGTTCACAGGAGAAGTGGACAACAATGATGTAGCACTTTATTATAAAGCGGCAGATTATTTTGTCAGTGCTTCTACTTCAGAAACACAAGGGCTTACTTATACAGAAGCGATGGCAGCCGGAACACCTTGTGTCGTGGAAGGAAATGCTTATTTGAACCGATTGTTCGATCATCCTTCATTAGGGAAAACTTTTGAAACCGACGAAGACTTTGCACCAGCACTTATTGATTATATTTCCAGTGAAGTTCCTAAAGATCCAAAAGTTTTAGAAGCTAAACTTTATGATATTTCATCTACACATTTCGGCGAAGCTATGATCGAATTTTATCAAGACATGGTTGTTTATCATGAAGAAGAGATGCGAAGAAAAGAAGAAGAAGACTCGATTGAACGAATCAAAATAAAATTAAATTCATTTAAAAGATAAAATTCAAACATTTTTTATGAAAAAATCCTTGTTTCTAGCGTATACTAGCATAGAAGCAAGGATTTTTGATTTTTAGGAGGTCGAAAAAATGAAACTTGGTTTTATCGGAACAGGCGTCATGGGAAGTGCTGTCGCACGCCATCTACTAGAAGCAGGACACGAAGTAGCTGTCTATAATCGGACAAAAGCAAAAGCTGATCCTTTAGTAACAGAAGGAGCTATCTGGGCAGATACACCAAAAGCGGTAGCAGAACAAAGTAATATTCTCTTTACAATGGTAGGTTACCCCAAAGATGTAGAAGAAATCTACTATGGACAGTCGGGGATTTTTTCTGCAGATATCTCAGGACATATTTTAGTTGACTTGACTACAAGTACACCAAGCCTGGCAGAAAAAATTGCAAAAACAGCAAAAGAAAAAGGCGCAGATGCGTTAGATGCACCGGTATCCGGTGGTGACTTAGGAGCAAAGAATGGTACACTGACGATCATGGTCGGTGGAGAAGAAGCCGTTTATGATCAAGTACTGCCTTTATTCAAAGAATTTGGTACGACATTTACATTGCATGGTTCTGCTGGGAAAGGTCAGCATACAAAAATGGCTAATCAGATCATGATTGCAGGTACGATGACAGGAATGACGGAAATGCTTGTCTATGCACAAAAAAACGGACTTGATTTAAAGAAAGTGATTGAGACGCTTTCAGGTGGAAGTGCAGCTAACTGGTCTTTAAGCAATTATTCTCCTCGTATTTTAAAAGAAGATTACACACCTGGTTTTTTTGTCAAACATTTTATCAAAGATTTAAAGATTGCATTAGAAGAAGCAGAAAAAATGGACCTTGTATTGCCAGCAACTACCCAAGCATTGAAACTATATGAAGAGTTGGCAGATAAAGGTTTTGAGAATGACGGAACCCAAGCTTTGATCAAACTTTGGTGGCCTGAAGGAAAAATACCAGAAAAAAAATCATAAAAAACGAGTTTTTTTAGAGAAAATCAATGCAAGTAGGCTATGCTTTTGATACAATATAACAGAAATAAGAAAAGGAGGACCTCCGATGACACATTCACAATTAGTCGCAATCATAAAACGACTGGAGGCTATGGTCGAGTCAGCAGATAATGAACTGCAAGTTCGCCGTTTTGAAAAAGAAGGCGTAGAGAAGTGTACAGTAACTTATGATAAAGCGACCGATACATTTGAATTAACTGAAACAGATACTCATCAGCAATACGAATTTGATAATATCGATATCGTAGCGATGGAAATCTATGACTTAATCCAATAAATTTTAGGATAATTGACATTTGAAGTTGAAGATGCCTAAAAGAAGCCGAGAAGCAACTAATTTAGTTGCTTTTCAGCTTCTTTTTTGTTTAACAGTTCAATTTCAAACTGTTCTTTTTCTAATTTTTTGCGGTAACTGATCAAGATTTGTACAGGATCGATTTCTTCTTTTGACAATTGACGTTTCAAAGATAAATGAGCTTCTTTCTTTTTATAATAGAAGTCAGGAGAAACGTCACCAGAGGCAATCATTGTTTCTGCAAGTTGACCATAACAAACGAGGTAGTGCTTTTTCTGACTCTCATCTGCTGCTAATGGCATGCTGAAGGTGAGCGATGGTGTTCTTAAAAACTGCTTTTGTTCCTGGATCCGTCTAATAAAATAAGTAACTAATTCGATATCTTTTTGAAGCATACCGGCTTTTTCGAAATTCAACTTATAGATGAAATGTTGTTGTCTTTTTTTCAAGTAAGTCAGTAGCTTTTTATTTCGGCCTTGAAACAGCCCTTGGAGTTCCTTTTTTTTCTGTTCAAAAGTCATTTCCTGTAGGTCAGGAAGCTGGACTCGCAAAGCTAACAAACTAATTTCAGACAACCAAGGCATTTGATAAGTTTCTTCCATTATACGCAAAATAGACGGCATTTTTTTATAGAGACGAAAAGGCCCGTATGTTCGAGCCGTAGGAGTATCTGTTAATACAAATCCCTTATTGGTAATATGTACATAATTATAATTACTGAAATAATTCATTTGTCGGTTATAAAAAGGACGGTAATGTTGGATCAATTGACACTCGAGCAATAAAGCATCTAATTCCGTGTCTACTACGACGAAATCAAAATCTGTTATATGATAAATCATACGTAATACTTTTTTTGAATGCTGTTTATTCTGATGAAAATAGCTGCTTACTCTATTTTTGAGCCGTTTTGCTTTACCAACATAGATGACCTTACCATCTCGGTCTTTCATAAGATAGACACCCGGCAGCATGGGGAGAGTTTTCATTTTTTCTTTTAACATAGGATCTCCTTTTACGCTTTGAATAAAAAGACTATAACAAATTTTGGAATAATGGACAAGTTTTAGGAAATTCTATAGTTCTGTTCACAGAAAATACTTTGATAATCAAAATATGTGAGATAGATGATTTTTCTAATAAAAGAAATTATAAATGCTGATTTATCAGTTTTTTTAAATGAGTAAAATCTTAAAAAAAGCTCATATAGTAAAAAAATGATCTTTTAAGGTTGCATTTTGAAAAAAGTTAAGATATAGTTTGAACATCAAAAGATTTGATAATCAAACTAATTAGTGGACGGTGGAACATGGAACCAGATTTAAAAACAGTAAATGATTATCTTGTTAGTGTCTTCAATGATATTTTGACAATCGAAGAGTCTGAGCTGAAAAAATCTCAATTCAAAGATCTGTCAATCACAGAGATGCACACGATCGAGGCAATCGGGATGTACAAGAAAAAAACAACTTCAGAAGTAGCCAAAGAACTATCAATTACTGTTGGGACCTTGACCACTGCTATTAACAAGTTAGTAAAAAAAGGCTATGTCGAACGTATCCGCAGTGAAGATGACCGCCGCGTTGTAAAGTTGGGACTAACGAAAAAAGGAAAGTTACTATTTCGGGTCCATCAGCATTTTCATCGTGAAATGGTCAAGAACATCTTAGACGGAATGGCTACGGAGGAACAGCATGCCTTGCTGGATGCACTGAAAAACTTGCACGACTTCTTGCAAGACTATAAGTGAGGATATTTAATGGAACAATTTGGAATGATTACTGCAACAGCCAGCGTCCTTCCTGAAAAGATTATTACTAATAATGATCTTTCCAAGATGATGGATACCTCTGATGAATGGATTTCGTCAAGGACGGGTATTCGTGAACGAAGATGTGTAACAAATCAGGAGACTTCTGATTTATGCATTTTAGTGGCGGAAAAATTGATAAAACAGAAAAATCTAAACCCTAAAGATTTGGATTTTATTTTAGTAGCAACAATGTCGCCCGATTACACGACACCATCTGTAGCAGCACAAGTACAAGGGGAATTGGGAGCAACTCATGCTATCGCTTTTGATATCAGTGCTGCGTGCTCAGGATTTGTTTATGCGTTAAGCATGGCTGAAAAAATGATCCGTTGCGGCTCAACTAAGGGACTGGTGATTGGTGGTGAAACACTATCTAAGCTAATCGATTGGTCTGATCGTACGACTGCTGTGTTGTTTGGCGATGGAGCAGGTGGGATTCTCTTAGAAGCGAATCCACAGAAAAAATTGCTGAAAGAAAAATTAGCAGCTGACGGTACCAGAAGTAGCTCATTGACCGCTGGCTACCAGCAAAATAAAAATCCGTTCTATTCAGAAGATTCAGAAGGTTCGTATTATTTGCAAATGAATGGCAGAGATATTTTTGATTTTGCCGTACGAGACGTTGCAAACAATATCCAAGAAGTCATGAAAGACAAACCAGTTGATTATCTGCTTTTGCATCAGGCAAACCTCAGAATTATTGAGAAAATTGCCCGAAAAGTAAAGATGCCGCAAGAAAAGTTCCTGACCAATATGGATAAATATGGGAATACATCTGCTGCAAGCATCCCTATCTTATTGGATGAAGCAGTTTCTAGTGGAAAGATCACCTTGGGAAAACAGCAGAAAGTAATATTTACAGGCTATGGCGGAGGTTTAACATGGGGAAGTATTCTCATGGAGTTGTAGACTGTTAAATTATAAAAATAAAAAGCAAACAATATCGGAGGAATATATTATTATGGTATTCGAAAAAATTCAAGAAATCATCGCAGAAGAATTAGGAAAAGATACTGAAGAAATCAAATTGACTACTGACATCCAAGAAGACTTAGAAGCTGACAGCTTGGATTTATTCCAAATCATCAATGAAATTGAAGATGAATTTGACGTGAAAATCGAAACAGAAGACGGAATCAAAACGGTTCAAGATTTAGTGACTTACGTAGAAAAACAAACTGCATAATCATTAAAATTAGGTTGGGGGCTGGGATATTTCCTGAAATAGGAATGTCTCGGCCTTTTTGAATAGGAAGAATCAAACATATATTCTGGATATATTGGAGAAAAACATGAAAACAGCATTCTTATTTAGTGGCCAAGGTGCACAATATCAAGGTATGGGAAAAGATTTATATGAAGAAGCCGTTGTAAAGCAGACATTTGATGAAGCAAGTGAGATTCTCGGCTACGATATGGCTGAACTTTGCTTTACAGAAAATGAACGTTTGGATCAGACGCAATATACACAGCCAGCTATTCTAACAGTCAGCATCGCGTATTATCGCTTATTGAAGGAGCATGGAATCATCCCAGATGCAGCTTTAGGACTGAGTTTAGGAGAATATTCGGCATTAGTAGCTAGTAATGCGCTATCCTTCACTGAAGCAGTTGCGTTAGTAGCAAAAAGAGGCGCTTATATGACAGAAGCTGCCCCAGCTGGAAGCGGGAAAATGGTTGCAGTGATGAATGCGCCGATTGAAACGATCGAGGAAAGCTGTCATGAAGCTAGCAAGTACGGCATCGTATCTCCTGCAAATTATAATACACCTCAGCAGATCGTGATTGGTGGCGAAGAAAAAGCAGTAGACGAAGCTGTTTTACTATTAAAAGAAAAAGGGTTCAAAAGAATGATCCCTCTAAATGTCAGCGGGCCTTTTCATACAGCTATTTTAGAACCGGCAGCAAAAAAACTGGCGAAGGACCTAAGTCAGATTCAATTCTCTGAACCTTCTTTTCCTATCATAAGCAACACAACAACGGAAATAATGAAGAAAGAAACAATCGCGGGACTACTTGAACAGCAAGTCATGCAACCTGTTCTTTTCTATGAGAGTATCCATAAGTTAAAAACAATCGGCATCGAACAAGTCATCGAAGTCGGCCCCGGAAAAGTATTAAGCGGATTTATGAAAAAAATCGATAAAACAATACCAGTTCTGCGTGTTGAGAATAAGCAGACATTTGATGAAACAATAGCAATACTATAAGGAGGAACGTTATGGATGTAAAAGGAAAAAATGTATTTATCACAGGTAGTACAAGAGGAATCGGCAAAGCGATGGCCTTAGCTTTTGCAAAAGCTGGAGCAAATATCATTTTGAATGGTCGCGGAGAGATTCCAAAAGAAAAGATAGAAGAAATCGAAGCATTCGGTGTAAAATGCGTAGGAGTTTCCGGTGACATCTCTGATTATGAGAAAGCGGGACAAATGATCAAAGAAGCAGAAGAAAAGCTTGGATCGATCCATGTGTTAGTAAACAATGCCGGAATCACAAATGACAAACTTGTGATGCGAATGGATGCAGAAGATTTCAAAAAATGTCTTGACATCAATTTGATTGGAACCTTCAATATGACGCAGCACGTATTGAAAAAAATGATGAAGCAGCGAGAAGGGACCATCATTAATCTCTCTAGTGTATCTGGGTTGATTGGAAATATTGGTCAAGCAAATTATGCAGCTAGTAAAGCTGGCGTAGTAGGATTAACAAAATCTGTGGCACGAGAAGCTGCAACTAGAGGCATTACATGTAATGCCATTGCGCCAGGATTCATCACAACTGATATGACGGAAGTTTTAGCAGACAAAGTCAAGGAACAAGCGGAAAAGCAAATTCCGATGCAGCGTTTCGGACAAGTAGAAGATATTGCACAAACAGCAGTTTTCTTAGCACAAAATCCATATATCACCGGACAAGTCATCAATGTCGATGGCGGATTGGTCATGCACGGATAAGAAAAGGAGAGCAAACAAATGAATCGAGTGGTAATTACTGGCTATGGAGTCACTTCACCTATTGGAAATGACGCAGACAGCTTTTTGAATAGCTTAAAAGAGGGGACGAATGGCATCGCACCGATCACTAAATTTGATGCTTCAGAAACAGGGATTACCTTAGCGGGCGAGGTCAAAGATTTTCCTTACGATAAATATTTTATTAAAAAAGATAGCAAACGAATGGATATGTTTTCGATCTATGGAATCTACGCTGCTTTAGAAGCAATGGAGATGAGCGGTTTAGATAAAGAAAAAATGAATCAAGACCGGTTTGGCGTCATCATCGGATCTGGGATCGGTGGTCTTCCAACAATCGAAAACCAAGTTATTCGTCTACATGAAAAAGGTGCAAAACGAGTTTCTCCAATGTTCGTACCAATGGCGATTGCCAACATGGCAGCTGGAAATATTGCTTTGCGCGTAGGTGCAAAAGGTATTTGTACAGCTATCGTAACAGCTTGTGCTAGCGGAACGAATTCAATTGGGGAAGCATTCCGTAACATCAAACATGGCTATTCTGATGTCATTCTTGCTGGGGGAACAGAAGCAACGATTTGTGAGATGGGGATTGCTGGATTTGCAGCTTTAACAGCACTCTCAGAATCAACTGATCCTAATCGTGGTTCGATTCCGTTTGACGAAAATCGGAATGGTTTTGTGATGGGTGAAGGAGCAGGTGTTCTAGTTCTTGAATCTTTAGAACATGCACAAGCTCGCGGTGCCAAAATCTATGGAGAAATCGTTGGATACGGTGCAAACTGTGACGCTTACCATATGACAGCTCCTACTCCAGATGGTTCTGGTGCATCTAAAGCAATGAAGCTTGCGATGGAAGAAGCTGGTGTACAGCCGGAACAAGTCGGATATATCAATGCTCACGGAACAAGTACACCAGCCAATGACCAGGCAGAAGCAAAAGCAATCCAAATCGCATTAGGTGAAAATTTCAGAGATACTTACGTCAGCAGCACGAAATCGATGACTGGACATTTATTGGGAGCAGCCGGCGGGATCGAAGCCTTGGCAACTTTGCTGGCATTAGAACATCAATTTATCCCACCTACGATCAATGTAGAAAAACAAGATCCTGAGATTGACTTGACAGTTGTCAAAAACGAAAGCAAACCTGCAAGTTTTACTTATGCAATGAGTAATTCATTAGGGTTTGGCGGACATAATGCGGTTCTGTGCATGAAACGCTGGGAGGAATAATTTTGGATATCAATGAAATCAGAGAATTAGTCAGTCAATTTGATCAATCCTCGCTAACGGAATTCGATTTGCGTGAAGGTCAATTTGAATTGTATATGAATAAAAATAAAACAAGTCGAGGCATGAATATGGTTCAGACAAACGAAACGTTGCCAGTTTCGGAGCCAGTCAATGTCATACCTGAACAAGCAACAACTGTTCCAGAACCAACGAAGGAAAAAGAATCGGCAGTATTTGATGGAATCGAGGTTGTTTCGCCAATCGTGGGAATCGTTTATCTGCAACCGGCGCCCGACAAACCAGCTTTCAAAAAAGTAGGTGATCAAGTTGCCAAAGGAGAAGTTATCTGCATTATTGAAGCGATGAAACTGATGAATGAGATAACTAGTGAGGCCGACGGAGTGATCACAGAAATCCTTGTAGAAAACGAGTCAGTTGTCGAATATGGACAGCCACTCTTTAGGATTCAGCAAAAATAAGCAAAGCAGGAAAGAGGGAAATCAATGAACATACAAGAAATAAAAGAAATCATTCCACATCGTTATCCAATGCTTTTGATTGATCGAGTGGAAGAAATGGTTGAAGGAGAACGGATCGTTGCTAAGAAAAATGTAACGATCAATGAGCCCTTTTTTCAAGGACATTTTCCAGAAGAACCTGTTATGCCAGGGGTATTGATTGTTGAAGCAATGGCTCAAGCAGGAGCAGTTGCATTACTTTCTCTTGAACAATTCAAGGGAAAGACGGCTTATTTCGGCGGATTGGACAAAGCAAAATTCCGTAAGAAAGTTACACCGGGAGATACCTTATACCTTGAAGTTGAGATATTGAAAGTGAAAGCTTCAGCCGGAATAGGCAAAGGAATCGCTAAAGTAGACGGTAAAAAAGTAGCCGAAGCGGAATTAACCTTTATGATTGGATAGGTGAAATATGTTTTCTAAAGTATTGATAGCTAACCGCGGTGAAATCGCTGTACGTATCATTCGTGCATGCCGCGAACTAGGGATCCAAACCGTAGCGATATATTCAGAAGCAGATGCCGAAGCACTTCATACACAGTTAGCAGATGAAGCAATCTGCATTGGCCCGGCCAAAGCCGTTGATTCATATCTGAATGTTCAGGAAGTACTGAGCGCTGCAATCGTGACAAAAGCCGAAGCAATTCATCCAGGATTTGGTTTTTTATCTGAAAATAGCCGATTTGCCTCCATGTGTGAAGAGTGCAATATCACATTTATTGGTCCTAAAAGTGCAACGATCGATGCAATGGGAAATAAGATCAATGCGCGTCAATTGATGCAAGAAGCAAATGTCCCAGTCATTCCAGGAAGTACTGGTGTATTATCTACAGTAGAAGAAGCATTGGAAATAGCAGACAGAATTGGTTATCCAGTGATGCTGAAAGCAGCTGCAGGTGGTGGCGGGAAAGGCATTCGGAAAGTTCAATCAAAAGAAGAGCTCCCACAGCATTTTTCTTCAGCTCAGCAAGAAGCAGCAGCGGCATTTGGAAATGATGATATGTATTTGGAAAAAATCATTTATCCTGCTCGCCATATAGAAGTTCAGATCTTAGGTGATCGATTTGGTCATGTCATTCATTTAGGCGAGCGAGATTGTTCTTTACAACGCAACAATCAAAAAGTACTGGAAGAATCTCCTTCTGTAGTGATCTCACAAACAAAAAGAGAAGCACTAGGAGACGCTGCTGTTCGAGCAGCTAAAGCAGTCAATTATGAAAATGCCGGAACGATCGAGTTTCTGATGGATGAAGAAGGCGATTTTTATTTCATGGAAATGAATACTCGAATCCAAGTGGAACATCCAGTAACAGAAATGGTCACAGGAATCGATTTAGTAAAAAAACAGGTGGAGATAGCAGCCGGTGAGCCTTTGAATGTGTGTCAAGAAGAAGTAGTATTCCAAGGACACGCAATCGAATGCCGGATTAATGCAGAAAATCCTGCTTTCCATTTTGCTCCTTCTCCAGGGAAGATCCAAAACTTACTGCTTCCAGCAGGTGGGATGGGACTGCGAGTAGACAGTGCAGTTTACCCGGGATATACGATCCCGCCATATTATGATTCAATGATTGCAAAAATAATCGTCCATGGAAATACGCGTTTTGAAGCATTAATGAAGATGCAGCGAGCCTTAAGTGAATTTATCACAGAAGGAATCATCACGAACGCAGAATTTCAGATGGATTTGATTAGTCACCCTGCAGTCATAGCAGGTGATTACAGCACAGCATTTTTACAAGAAGAATTTTTACCGAATTGGACACCAGAAACGGAGATAGGAGGCGCATAGATGGCTCTGTTTAAGAAAAAGAAATATATTCGGATCAATCCTAATAGAGAGAGCAAACCTGCTAACTCGCCATCTGTTCCTGATAACATGTGGGCAAAGTGTCCAAATTGTAAACATATCCTTTATACGAAAGACATCGGTGAAGAAAAAGTATGCCCTCATTGCGGATACGCTTTTCGAATCGGTGCATGGCAGCGTCTAGCTTTGATTATTGATGAAAAAAGTTTTGAAGAATGGGATACGGATCTTGTAACCAAAGATCCGCTAGCATTTCCCGAATATACGGAAAAAATTAAAAAAATGCAAGATAAAACAGGACTTCATGAAGCAGTCCTCACTGGTAAAGCAACCATTCAGGGGATTCCCTTCATTATTGGAGTGATGGATCCTAATTTTATCATGGGAAGTATGGGAACGATTGTCGGAGAAAAGATCACCAGATTATTCGAACGAGCAACAAAGGAAAGTCTTCCAGTCGTCTTGTTCACAGCTTCAGGTGGCGCACGGATGCAAGAAGGAATCTTTTCTCTAATGCAGATGGCAAAAATCTCTGCTGCTGTCAAACGGCATAGCAATGAAGGTCTTTTTTATCTAACTGTTTTAACGGACCCGACGACCGGAGGAGTAACTGCCAGTTTTGCAATGGAAGGCGATATCATTCTAGCAGAACCCCAAAGCTTGATCGGTTTTGCTGGAAGACGCGTCATCGAACAGACGATCAAGCAGGAACTTCCAGAAGATTTCCAAAAGGCTGAATTCTTATTATCTCATGGTTTTGTAGATCAGATTGTTCCCCGCATGGAATTGAAGCAGAAAATCCATACGCTTCTTGAATTGCATACACAGAAAGGATGGATAGATCGTGGATAAGACAGCACATGATGTCGTTCAGTTAGCAAGAGCTAAAGAACGATGGACAAGCTTGGATTTTTTTGAAGAGATCTTCGATTCTTTCGAGGAATGCCATGGTGATCGTTTGTTTGCAGATGACGAAGCGATTGTTGGTGGAATCGCTCGATTAGATGGCAAACCGGTAACAGTGATCGGTATTCAAAAAGGACGGGATCTGCAGGAAAATATCCGCAGAAATTTTGGTTCTCCCCATCCTGAAGGCTATCGAAAAGCTTTACGACTGATGAAACAAGCGGAAAAGTTCAATAGACCGGTGATTACCTTGATCAATACAGCAGGTGCATATTGCGGTGTAGGAGCAGAAGAGCGCGGCGAAGGAGAGGCTATTGCCAGAAATCTGCTCGAAATGTCTGATTTAAAGGTACCGATCATCGCCATCATCATTGGTGAAGGTGGAAGTGGCGGTGCCCTTGCTCTAGGTTTAGCGGATGAAGTCTGGATGCTGGAAGAAACGATTTATGCTGTGCTTTCTCCAGAAGGATTTGCGTCGATTTTGTGGAAAGACGGTAGTCGCGCCGCAGAAGCAGCTGAGTTGATGAAAATTACTGCGCCAGAACTACGCGAGTTAGGAATCGTTGATCGAGTTATTCCTGAAACGTTCAACGGCGAGCAGTTGCCACGATATAAAGTCGCACACATTATGAAAAAAGCGTTGATTGAAAGATTGACGGAACTTGTTCGATTCGACCAGCATGAATTACTGGAAAAACGATACAAGAGGTTCCGCCAATATTAGGTGTTTAACAACTAAGCAAAGAGTAAAGAATGGTTCTTGCTCGCTTAGTTGTTTTTTGTTTCTAAATTTTTCTGTGATCAATCTTTATTTTTGGTCATTTTGTAAAGAAATGCTTTTTCTGAAAGACGAACGAGTATAGAGGTAGTTTTTTTTGCTGATATGCAGTATAATACGGGGTTGAGGAGTACTTTATGTGCTCCTTCATTTTTTGCAGATGAGGAGACAGCATGTTTTCAAATTACAAACCAACATGGATGGTAGAAGCCATCTATCAGATTACACCTGCCCAATTAAAGAATCTAGGCATCAAAGCAGTATTGACCGATTTAGACAATACGTTGATTGCATGGAATAATCCAGATGGAACAGAAGAGTTGCTTACTTGGATTTTAGAAATGAAAAATGCAGGAATCCCTGTTGTTGTTGTTTCAAACAATAATTCAAAACGTGTCGCGCGAGCGATTGAAAAATTTGATCTTTTGTATGTTGCACGAGCAATGAAACCCTTAGCAAGAGGGATCAACATAGCAAAGAAACAATTGGATTTAGCAGATGATGAGATAGTAATGGTAGGCGATCAGATTATGACTGATATACGTGGAGCCAATCGTGCAGGGATACGTAGCATCCTTGTAAAACCCATTATCGCAACAGATAGTTGGAAGACACAATTTAATCGTTTTTGGGAAAAAAGAATTATGGCCTATCTATTAGCAAAACACCCTGATATGGGCTGGCGAGGTGGAATCGAATGACAGAAGAATTACAATGTATCGGCTGTGGTGCCGTTATACAAACAAACAAACCCGGTGAATTAGGATACACGCCGCAAACGGCTTTGGAAAAAGGTTTAGCTTCCGGGGAAGTCTATTGTCAGCGTTGTTTCAGATTACGCCATTATAATGAGATCCAAGATGTCTCATTGACGGATGACGACTTTTTGCGCTTACTGAATGAATTAGGGCAAAAAGATGCATTGATCGTCAATGTGGTGGATATTTTTGACTTCAATGGTTCACTAATCCCAGGACTACACCGTTTTGTCGGTGACAATCCAGTACTTTTAGTTGGGAACAAAGTGGATATATTACCTAAATCATTGAAAAAAACTAAATTAACACAATGGATGAAGGAACGTGCTTACGAAGCAGGAATTCGTCCAGTAGATGTATTATTAACTAGTGCTAAGAAATCTCATGAGATGACGGAACTATTAGAAAAAATCGAAGAATACCGCGATGGACGGGATGTCTATATCGTCGGAGTAACAAATGTCGGAAAATCGACGCTTATCAATCAAATCATCAAAAATACAGCGGGAGTACAAGATGTAATCACAACTTCGCAGTTTCCAGGAACGACTTTGGATAAAATCGAGATTCCTTTAGATGACGGGCATTTTTTGATTGATACACCGGGAATTATCCATCGCCATCAAATGGCGCACTACTTAGGTAAAAAAGATTTGCGGATCATTGCACCGTTAAAAGAAATCAAACCTAAAGTTTATCAGCTGAATGAAGGGCAAACACTTTTCTTGGGCGGACTTGCAAGATTTGATTTTATCAGCGGCAATCGTGCTTCATTTATTGCTTATGTGTCAAATGATGTAAATATTCATCGAACGAAACTGGAAAAAGCAGACGAATTTTATCAAAAACATGTAGGTGGATTATTACAGCCTCCTCGTCCTGATGAAGTCGAGGCATTTCCGGAGCTTGTTCGTTTTGAGTTTTCTGTGAAAGAAAAAACAGACATCGTTTTTGCCGGTCTAGGCTGGATCACTGTAACAGCGCCAGTAGTAATTGCGGGCTGGGCGCCAAAGGGTGTAGATGTATTGAAACGCAAAGCATTGATTTAAGGAAGAAGGAAAATTATGAGTTTAAGAGGAAAACAAAAGCGTTTTTTACGTAGCAAAGCGCATCATCTTCAGCCGATTTTTCAAATCGGAAAAGGTGGGATCAATTCAGCAATGATCGTTCAAATTGAAGAAGCTTTAGAAAAAAGAGAACTGATCAAAGTATCGTTACTTCAAAATACAGATGAGATTGTAGAAGAAGCAGCTCAAGTATTAGAAAAAGAAATAGATTGCGAAATCGTCCAAATCATTGGACGTGTTATTGTATTATACAAACCTTCCACAAAAGAAAAGTATCAAAGGCTATCAAAAGAAGTAAAAGCAATATAAGGAGTGACCATGATGAATACGCAAGCTAAGACATTTGTTCGTTCACAATTATTTCCTGAAGAAATGCCTCAATTCTTAGAGAAGAAAAAGCAAGTAGGGATCTTGGGCGGAACATTCAATCCCGTTCACCTTGCACATTTAGTGATGGCTGAACAAGCTGGCCGGAATTTAGGTCTTGACCGCGTATTTTTGATGCCTTCTTATCAGCCACCTCATATTGATGAGAAACAGACGATTGATGCAAAACATCGACTCAACATGTTGGAATTAGCTGTGGAAGACAATCCTTTTTTGCAGATTGAAACGATTGAATTAGCTCGTGGTGGGAAAAGTTACACCTATGATACTATGAAGGAATTGACGCAAAACAATCCGGATACAGATTATTACTTTATTATCGGTGGGGATATGGTAGAATATTTGCCAAAATGGTATAAAATCGATGAGCTGACTTCTATGGTCAACTTTGTGGGTATACGTCGACCAGGATACACAACGGATACTCCATATCCTGTAATTTGGGTAGATGTACCTGAGATCGACATCAGTTCCACGAAAATACGTCAAAAGATCAAAGAAGGCTGTTCTATCCGCTACCTTGTTCCAGATAAAGTAATTGATTATATTCAAAATGAAGGGTTGTATGAATATGGACTATAGTAATGAATATACTGCTTATTCTAGAGAAAACCTGATGCAAAAAATACAGATGAGAATGAGCGAACAACGCTTCAAGCATGTGCTTGGAGTAGAAGAAACAGCCGTGGCTCTTGCCAAAAAATACGGTGCTTCTCCTGAAAAAGCTAGTATTGCTGCATTGACACATGATTATGCAAAAGAACGACCAGATGAGGAGTTCAAAATGGTAATCGTAAGAGACGGTTTTGATCCAGAGTTATTGAATTATAATAATGCAATCTGGCATGGTCTTGTTGGCGCTTCGTTTGTAGAGCGGGAATTAGGAATCACCGATGCAGAGATTCTTCATGCAATCCGGGTGCATACGACTGGGGCTGCTAAGATGAGTCTCCTTGACAAAATCATTTATGTAGCAGACTATATTGAACCAGGTCGAGATTTTCCTGGGGTACAAGATGCACGAGCCATTGCATGGGCTGATCTAGACGAAGCTGTAGCATTTGAAACAAAACATACATTGGCCCATTTGCTTGCGCAAGAACAACAGATTTATCCAAAAACAATCGAAACATATAATTACTGGGTAGCAAAAAAATAAGCTGCTCATATTAGGAGGAAATCATCATAGATAGTAAAGAACAATTAAAAATTGCGGTTGAAGCAGCAGATTCAAAACGGGCAGAAGACATTATCGCTTTAGACGTTCGAAATGTTTCCTTGTTGGCAGATTATTTCATGATCTGTTCAGCAAATAGCGAACGTCAAATCAACGCAATTACAGAAGAAATCATTGATAAAGAAGAAGAAAACAAATATGAACTAAAACGTATTGAAGGAAAAGAAGGCGGAAAATGGGTATTGATCGATCTTGGAGATGTGATCGTACATGTTTTCCATGCACCAGAACGAAGTTTCTATAATCTGGAAAAACTATGGTCAGATGCTCCGTTAGTCGATCTTAGTGAATGGTTGGATTAACATATGGCTTATGAAACATTTGCTTTCATTTACGATGAAGTGATGGACGAAACACTTTATCAGCAATGGCTAGCTTTTTCGAAACGTCATTTACAAGAAGACACAAAAAATATTTTGGAACTGGCATGCGGTACTGGAGCATTAGCGGTTGCCTTTGCAAAAGATGGATATAAAGTGACAGGGTTAGACCTTTCAGAAGAGATGTTGATGATTGCCAGCCAGCGAGCATATGAAGAAGACGCATCGATCCAATTTGTGGAAGGCAATATGCTCGATTTATCAGAAATCGGACAATATCAGGCAATTACCTGTTTTTCTGATTCGCTGTGCTATATGAAAAATAGACAAGAGGTACAGCAAGTGTTTGATGAAGTCTATCAAGCGTTAGAAGAAAATGGCCGATTTTTATTTGACGTACACTCCACCTATCAAGTAGATGAAGTTTTTCCAGAATATAGCTATCATTATCAAGGGGATAATTTTGCTTTTTTGTGGGATAGTTATCCAGGAAGCGAGAAACACAGCATCGAACATTTTCTTACCTTTTTCGTTGAAGAACAAGAAGGGTCTGGTCGATTTATTCGTGAAGATGAACTACATCAAGAGCGTACCTATCCATTGGAAAGTTATCTAAGAATGCTGGAAAACAGCGGCTTTTCGAAAGTCGAAGCATTTTCTGATTTTACAGACGAAGCAGCATCAGAGAAATCAAAGCGCTGGTTCTTTGTAGCATACAAAGACTAGCGGTTTTGCCTGCTCGAGTTAACAAGAAAAGAATAAAACTTCAACATAAATTATATATCCGAACGATATAGGCATTGCTCTTGCAGTGCAGCTTTTCGTCGCAGAAGTATTGTGTTTGCGAGAATAGTTTATATAGTTCGGGTATTTTTTCCGATTTTTGCCTTTTTTTACTTGTCTCTATTTCTTTTTTATCGATAACTATGAAGGAGGATGCGCATGAAAAGCTGCGGGATTATCGTAGAGTACAATCCTTTTCACAATGGACATCGCTATCATGTGGAAATGGCACGAAAAACAACAGGAGCAGAGGTCGTCATTGCTGTAATGAGCGGGAATTTTTTGCAACGAGGCGAACCGGCTATCATCGATAAATGGCATCGCGCGAATGAAGCTTTACAAAATGGTGTTGATTTAGTAGTGGAGCTTCCCGTCGAATGGGCGGTTCAGTCAGCTGACTATTTTGCTAAAGGTGCAGTAAAAATCTTGCAAACACTGGACTGTGACAGTTTGTGTTTTGGAACAGAAGAAGAGACTTCGTTTGATTACAGCAGTTTCGGACGCTTTGTCCAAGAGAATCAAGATAGGATAGAAGAGGCATTTCAAGAACTGTCTGATCAAACGTATAGTTATCCGCAAAAAATGACTGAGGTTTTTCGCAGTCTGTATCCCGATATTACGCTTGATTTTTCTTCGCCAAATCATATCTTGGGATTAAGTTATGCAAAGGAAAATGCCAAGTATGTCCACCCTATGGAATTACATCCGATCCGACGTAAAAGTGCAGGCTATCATGAAAAAATTATCACAGATCAGACGATAGCCAGTGCAACAGCCATTCGCCATGCGTTAGAAGAAGGAAAAAGGATAGCTGGACTTGTGCCGCCTCAGACAGAAGAAGATCTTTCAACTTGTTCGCTGCAGACTTGGGAATCTTATTGGCCGTATTTGCGTTATCGGTTGTTATCTTCTACTTTGCTGGAACTGACAGATATCTATCAGATGACCGAAGGAATAGAATCGCGCATGAAAATAGCAGCTGCAACTGCTGATAGTTTTGAGGATTTTGTGTCAAAGGTAAAAACAAAAAGATATACATGGACACGGATCCAACGATTATCTTGTTATGTCTTGCTGAATATCAAAAAGCAAGAGATTCCTGTCCAACAAAATAAAAATTATCTTCGACTACTTGGATTTACCGATGCTGGAAGAAGATTCTTAAAAGAAAAAAAAGAGATTTCTATTTATTCCCGAATCGGAAAAAAAGAGGCACAAGAAGCGGAACTGTTAGTTAGAAGTGATCAAATCTATCAATTGGGAGGCAATATTCCGGAACAGAATTTCGGGCAAATTCCAATCCGAGTATAGATAATTGACTAAAAATGAGAAGAATGAAGGAAGAAAGAAAAAAAGCTTCACAGAATCGTGATTCACAAGTATAATGGAACAGGACGTTTTTGC
Source organism: Enterococcus sp. E4-223 (assembly GCF_035727065.1). Taxonomy (NCBI): domain Bacteria; kingdom Bacillati; phylum Bacillota; class Bacilli; order Lactobacillales; family Enterococcaceae; genus Enterococcus; species Enterococcus sp. E4-223. The sequence continues at coordinate 251,549 of NZ_JAPMLH010000003.1, forward strand.
GTTATGAAACTATCAAATCAGAAAGCGAAGTGAAAATATGGGACGTAAATGGGCAAATATCGTAGCAAAGAAAACTGCTAAAGATGCTAATAATAGCCGGATTTATGCAAAATTTGGGATTGAAATCTACGCGGCAGCAAAATCAGGTGATCCTGATCCGCATGCAAACCAAAAACTACGTTTCGTCATTGATCGCGCTAAAACTTATAATGTACCAAAACATATTATTGACCGAGCAATCGAAAAAGCAAAAGGTGCAGGAGATGAAACATACTCTGAATTGCGCTATGAAGGATTTGGACCAAGCGGCTCAATGGTGATTGTTGATACATTGACGAACAATGTGAATCGAACAGCAGCAGACGTACGGGCAGCATTTGGGAAAAATGGCGGGAACATGGGTGTTTCCGGAGCGGTTTCTTACATGTTTGACAATACAGCAATCTTTGCTTTTGCAGGAGAAGACGCTGACGAGATCCTTGAATACCTAATGGAAAAAGACATCGATGTTCGCGATGTAATGGAAGAAGAAGGACAAATCATCGTTTACGGTGAAGTAGCGGATTTCCATAGTATACAAGAAGCATTAAAAGAAAAAGGAATCACTGATTTTTCAATCGCTGAGATCCAAATGATCCCTCAAAACGAGGTAACACTATCTCCAGAAGATCAAGAAACATTTGAAAAAATGATTGATGCACTGGAAGATCTAGAAGATGTACAGCATGTGTTCCATAATGTGGCATTAGAAGACTAAGCAACCAGTTTTTAACGAAAAGTATTCAGTCTTTTTCGAAAAGCAAGACAATCTCACTAACAGATTGTCTTGCTTTTTTGTGTGATTTATTTTCTTTTCTAATTCAACCTGTGGTATGATGAGAGCATAAGTATCATGTGAAATGATATGAAGTATGTGGAAGATGGACGGGGAAGAATATGGAAGCAAAAATCACTTTAGAACCTTTTGAACGTATCTTAAGCGGTTACCGCAAAGTAGAAGAGTTAGCTGTGAACGTAACTGATTGTTCAAAATTAGCGCAAAAATACGCAAGATTCGGCGTTGAAGGCTATCGATTAGGAAACTATGTCGGTACAGGGTATCTGAACCGTTATTTAGAGTGTATGGTGGACCGCGCACCAATGCTGATTTATAGACAAAAATATTTGATTCCGCTGCTTTTTCGTCGTTCTGATTCAGCCTTTCGGTTATTTGAAGAAGAGTATCGGATGGAGGCTTTCTTTCTACTATTAGAGTGGAGCTTGAAGCATCGTCCTGAAAAAATTCTTATCGAAAGAAATGAGAAGATAGACACGAAAAAAAATAAAGTGATCGATAGTGCATACCTAGCATTTCGTGTATCAGAGATTTTGGATTGTGGCGGCTATCCAATCAGCAATTTCCAATCAATTGACCAGTTCATTGAATGGAATCGAATTTACCGATTGATCGACAATGGCGGGATTGGCCGTCATAGCAAGGTATTTGACCCAGAATATCCAGAAAACATGGAAGAACTGAAAATGATTATTTCGCTTGTCAAATTAAAATATCCTGAAACAGATTTGGATTTATATATAGAATAAATGACCTTAAATGATTGAATTACTTTTTCTGCAATTATTATTGTAAATAAAAAGACAACTGCTAACATTAATGATAGCAGTTGTCTTTTTACTTACAGTACTTTTTTCTCATAAGATGAAATATCCATATTGTTTAACAAAGGACTTTCATTATTGGAGGTAAAAAGGGTCAATTCATGCATCGCACGTGTACACATGGTGTAAAGGATCAATTTGTCTTGCTGAGAAGAAAAATGTTCTGCATCTACATCCCACAAGAAAACTCGGTCAAACTCCAGACCTTTTGCTAAAAAGGCTGGAAGTAAAATAATGGAACGTTTCATAAAGTCACTCTCATTTAAAATCAGCTGGACTTGTTGTTTCAACTCGTCTGGCAGTTGAGCATAAAGAGCTTCGCATTCTTCTTGTGTTTTAGCTATGATTGCTGTACGCCAATACCGGGCTTTTCCCTGAGTCATTCGAATGGTATCTGCTAACCAATTCAATTTGATATCATCTGTTGTTCCTTGGATGAGCAAAGGAAGGTCTCCTTTTCTTGCTGTTGTTTCTACTTGATGTTCTTTCACAATAAAATGATTAGCAAAATCAGTGATTTCTTTTGTGGAGCGATAGCTTGTCGTTAATTGGAAACGAGTGACTTCACGGTCCACGAAAAGGTCTTCCAATGATCCAACGATCATTTCATTTCCAAAGACATTTTGATTTAGATCTCCACAGAAAGTCAAATTTGCTTTTGGGAACAAGGCTTGCAGCAATGCCACTTGTGATGGTGCGAAATCCTGCATTTCATCAATAAAGATATAGCGAGCTTTGTGTGTAACCGTCACTGGATATATTCGGCGCATCAGTAAAAAGAATAGTACAGCATCCTCTTGACGCAATTCTCTTTGACGCAAGTGTGTACGAACAGTTGTCAAATGTTCCTGCCATCTGGTCTCGCTGATTTTATGTCCTGTTAGAAGAGAAAGTGGCACAGTTTGTAGAAAGTGGAGATATTGTTTCGTTATATTGACAAATTGATAATTCATGATCCCTCGATGGATTCGACGGAATCTTTTACGTACGATTTGGTTGGCCAGTTTTTTACGTAATGAACGCTCCTTTTGTTCTGTATATTCAAGATTAGGATCTGTTGCGTATAGTTCTTGGAGCTGTTCTTCCGCCAGATCTTTGACCCATTGCTGACGTGTTTCGTCTTTTTGCAGACCGCCTAATTTTTTCAGGAGCTTCGTTTGTAATAGAGAGAGTCTATGATGTAAAGGTAATTGTTCATTTGTTTCTTTATACCATTGGCGAATCGATTCCTTTGATAGGATCGTACGGCCATTTATTTTCATATCACGGAACAAGGGACCGTAGTTTGTGATGCCTTGGATATAGCGATCAATCTGATCGACTAAGGTCAATCCGCTTTTCATCACTTGTATCGGATCTTTTTCCCCTAGCAAAAACCCACTTTCTTGTTGCTGTTCATCTAGTAAAGAAAACTCTGGCAGCAGCTGCACCAAATAATTTTTGAATGTCTGTGTAGGCACGCCGCTTTCACCTAATGAAGGCAATACAGTCGAGATGTAATCAGAAAACAAATGGTTGGGTGAAAATAGAAGAACGTTTTCAGCCTCGAGCCACTTGCGATTATGATACAACAGAAAAGCAATACGTTGAAGCAAAGCGGATGTCTTTCCACTTCCGGCGATTCCTTCAATCAGCATTACTTTACTTGTTGTGTCCCGAATGATTGCATTTTGTGCTTTTTGTATCGTAGAGACGATGTTTTTCATATGGTTGCTTGATGATTCATCCAATATCTCTAGCAAAAAGTCATCATTGATTACTTCCGACGTATCTACCATAGATAAAATACGTCCTTCTTGGATTTTAAATTGTCGTTTCAACTGCAGATCGACATCTATTCTATCTGTTTCAGTTTCATAAAATGCGGGACCAATCTCACCTTCATAATAAAGATTGGCAATTGGTGCGCGCCAGTCAATAACGATTGTTTCTTCTGCCAGATCTCTTAAAGAAGCGATACCTAGATATAATGTTTCTGTTTCACGGTCTTCTTTAAAGTCGATACGGGCAAAATAAGGACTATCTTTCATGACAGACAACGTTTGCAGGCGTTTTTGCTGTGCTTCAAGAGTATGGTATTTCAAAAGCAATTCCTGCTCATGTTGGCGATATTCAACAGCAGATTCATAAAAAGCTTCATTGGAACTAGCTCGAATCTTGTGATTAGCTGTGTCTTTTGTCGAATGATTCATTTCCTGAGTCAATTCTTGTTGTTTTGTATCCAGCATATTTTGTTCGATCTGGATTAGTTCAATCGTTTCATCCACGTGCGTTTGTTCTAGTTGTTTCTCATTCATCGCATGTTTACTCCTTCCGCCGTAAATAACGAATTAAAAGTATAGCATAGTTTTTCGAAAAAAGGTACTTTTTAACTGATGAATCGAAAAAGTCATCCTTGCTGAATATTTTTGTTTGTAGAACTGATGAATTTTGGAAACGCTGATAGTGATAGTTGTTTTCAATTAAGGCCTATTGTTTTAAAAAGTGCTAGTCAAGGACTATGCTTAAGATGAAAGAGGCAGCTGGAAATTTATTACTAACCTTTCTAAGTCACATAAAAGAGGAGAAAAAACAATGACACATTTCAAAAAATTTTTACTTACTTTGCTTATTGGTGGGATAGCTTTATTAAGTGAATTTGTTTTTCACCAGCCAGCCCTTGCATTTGCGATTGTCGCATTTACTGGAGGGATTCTCGCCTTCTTGATGTTTTTGGAAATGATCAAGACGTTACGTTCAGGAAGATATGGCGTAGATGTATTAGCGATTACCGCAATCCTTGCAACATTAGCCGTCAAAGAATACTGGGCTAGTTTGATGATATTGATCATGCTTACGGGCGGAGATAGTCTAGAGGATTACGCGAATAAACGAGCGGGTAAAGAACTGCAGTCTTTGTTAGATAACACCCCAAGAATTGCCCATCGATTCAAAGAAGGAAAATTGCAGGATATAGTAATCGATGAAATAAATATTGATGACCAGTTACTAGTCAAGCCTGGCGAACTTGTACCCGCAGATGGTCGAGTGACCAAAGGAGAATCTTCGGTCGATGAATCTTCTTTGACAGGTGAGTCCCGCCCGGAAACCAAGAAACCTGGAGATCAGATTATGTCAGGGTCTTTAAATGGAGACGGATCGATCCAAATGATCGCTGAAAAACGTGCCGCAGACAGCCAGTATCAAATGATTATTAAACTAGTCGAAGAATCAAAAGAAAAGCCTGCCCGATTTGTCCGTTTAGCTGATCGTTATGCAGTCCCTTTCACGTTGATTGCTTATTTGATCGGTGGTATTTCTTGGTGGTTCTCAAAAGACCCTTTACGATTTGCTGAGGTACTGGTAGTGGCATCACCTTGTCCACTGATTCTAGCTGCGCCCATTGCTTTAGTTGCAGGAATGAGCCGTTCAAGTAAAAACGGGATCGTTGTAAAAACTGGAACAACGATTGAAAAGCTCGCACGTACAAAAACGATTGCTTTTGATAAAACAGGAACGCTTACCAAAGGGATATTGGAAGTAGAGGCGATTCAGCCAGTCAATGGAATAAAAAAAGAAGAGCTACTTCTGTATGCAGCTAGTGCAGAACAGGAATCTAGCCATATCTTAGCTCGTTCGTTAGTGAACAACGTGAAAAATAGCCAACTGTATCCTGTTAGTCAACTGAAAGAAGTGACCGGTCAAGGAATACAAGCAGTAGTCAATAATCATGAAGTAAAGATTGGACGTGCCTCTTTTGTTTCAACTGAAGAAATAGAAACGTCCAATACAGCAATCTATGTAACAATTGATCGATCTTTTGCAGGAACGATCCTATTTTCGGATCAGATTCGCCCAGAAGCAGCAAAGACAATCAAGGAGCTAAGAAAACTTGATGTGAAAAATTTGATGATGATCACCGGGGATGGATCTGCCATTGCTCAAACGATTGCAGAAAAAGTCCAATTAGATTCTGTACATGCCCGTTGCTTGCCTCAAGATAAACTGACCATTTTAGAAAGTATCCCTAAAGATCAAAGACCTGTTGCGATGGTAGGAGACGGCGTGAATGACGCACCAGCACTTGCTGCTGCAGATATCGGCATTGCAATGGGAGCTCATGGTTCTACAGCTGCTAGTGAAAGTGCAGATGCGGTCATCTTGAAAGATGATCTTTTACGTGTAGCAAAAGCAGTAGTGATCTCAAAAGATACGATGAGAATAGCGAAACAATCTGTACTGATTGGCATCTTTATTTGTATTTTTTTGATGTTAATTGCAAGTACGGGACTAATCCCCGCATTATTCGGAGCTGTTTTGCAAGAAGTCGTGGATACGGTCTCTATTTTGAGTGCCTTGAGAGCAAAAAAAGATCCAGCCATTTTTCCTGATTCAGTACCCAAGACAAACATAGTATGATAGAATCGAGTTGAAAAAAGAACGATCAGAAAGAGGAGAGAGCATTATGCCATTCGTACATGTCGAATTAGTAGAAGGCCGCAGTCCGGAACAATTAGAAAATATGATGAAAGATATCACGGAAGCTGTTCATAAAAACACGCAGGCACCAAAAGAACACATCCATGTCATCATCAATGAGATGAAAAAAGGAACATACGGTGTAAATGGGGAATGGAAAAAATAAGTTTAGTTTCCCACTTGATTTTTCTATTTATTAGTGGTTAAATAAACACATAATTGATTGATGAGAAAGCCAACTGAATTTGAGAGTCTTCGATAAGAGAGGAAAAGCTAGGCTGAAACTTTTCCAGGAGAAAACCAAAGGATGACCACTTTCGAAACCCTTGTTGAAGCAAGGGCGGTCGGACCGTTACAACGCTTGAGGAACGCATTTGCGTTTGAACATTAGGTGGAACCACGAACTTTTCGTCCTAGTATCTCTTTTCAAGAGATGCTAGGATTTTTTTGTTCTTCAGCTTGATGATCTGATCAATCAAAACATTTCAAGGAGGAAACTATTATGATAAAAATTACTTTTCCAGATGGTGCAGTTAAAGAATTTGAGTCTGGAACAACAACATTGGCAATTGCTGAAAGCATTTCAAAAAGCTTAGCAAAAAAAGCTTTAGCTGGTAAAGTGAACGGAAAACTCGTTGATTTGACTCGTCCAATCGAGGAAAATGCAAGTATTGAGATCATCACACCAGACCATGAAGATGCACTTGGCTTAGTCCGTCATTCAGCAGCTCATTTGATGGCCCAAGCCATGCGTCGCCTCTATCCAAATATCCACTTTGGCGTTGGACCAGCTATCGATTCAGGGTTTTACTACGATACAGATAATGGACAAAACCAAGTAACTGCAGAAGATTTGCCGGCAATCGAAGCAGAAATGATGAAAATCGTCAAAGAAAATCTGCCAATCGAACGCCGTGTTCTTTCAAAACAGGAAGCATTAGAAATTTTTGCAAGTGATCCGTACAAAGTAGAACTGATTAGTGAATTGCCAGAAGAAGAAGTGATTACTGCTTATCAACAAGGCGAATTCATCGATTTGTGTCGTGGACCACATGTTCCATCCACTGGCCGTATACAAGTATTTAAATTATTATCAGTGGCAGGTGCTTATTGGCGTGGAAACTCAAACAATCAAATGATGCAACGTGTATACGGGACAGCCTTTTTTGACAAGAAAGCTTTGAAAGAATATATCCGTCTCCGTGAAGAAGCAAAAGAAAGAGACCATCGTAAACTAGGAAAAGAACTTGACTTGTTCATGGTTTCCCCAGAAGTAGGTTCTGGTTTGCCATTCTGGCTTCCAAAAGGGGCAACAATCCGACGCACGATCGAACGTTATATCGTAGACAAAGAAGTTAGTCTAGGTTACCAACATGTATATACACCAATAATGGGAGATGTTGAGTTGTACAAAACATCTGGACACTGGGATCATTATCAAGAAGACATGTTCCCGCCAATGGATATGGGAGATGGCGAAATGCTTGTTCTTCGTCCAATGAACTGCCCTCATCACATGATGGTCTACAAAAACACGATCCATTCTTATCGTGAATTACCAATTCGTATCGCTGAATTAGGAATGATGCATCGCTATGAAAAATCAGGTGCTTTGTCAGGTTTACAACGTGTACGAGAAATGACGTTGAATGATGGTCATACATTTGTTCGTCCTGATCAAATCAAAGATGAATTTAAACGTACGCTTGAATTGATGGTGGCAGTATATGCTGACTTCAATATTACAGATTATCGTTTCCGCTTGAGCTATCGCGATCCAAACAATACAGATAAATATTTTGATGATGACGCAATGTGGGAAAAAGCCCAAGCAATGCTGAAAGCCGCTATGGATGAATTGGAACTAGATTACTTTGAAGCAGAAGGCGAGGCAGCCTTTTACGGACCAAAACTAGATGTTCAAGTCAAAACAGCTCTTGGTACAGAAGAAACATTATCAACTATACAATTAGACTTCTTATTGCCAGAGCGCTTTGATTTGACATATGTTGGAGAAGACGGGGAAAATACGCATCGTCCAGTAGTTATCCACCGCGGAATCGTTTCTACAATGGAACGTTTTGTTGCTTATTTAACAGAAGTATACAAAGGCGCTTTTCCAACATGGTTGGCACCTATACAAGCAACAATCATCCCTGTTTCTGTTGATGCACATGGCGATTATGCTTATGAAATCAAAGAACGTTTGCAAATGAAGGGGTTGCGTGTAGAAGTTGATGATCGTAATGAAAAAATGGGCTATAAGATACGTGCCTCTCAAACACAAAAGATCCCTTACCAATTGGTTGTTGGAGACAAGGAATTGGAAGATGCAACAGTGAACGTACGTCGTTATGGAAGTAAAGAAACAGCTGTAGAAGATTTGAATATCTTTATTGATGCTATGGAAGCAGAAGTCAAAAATTACAGCAGAGAAAACTAATAGGTAAATTTCCTGTAAAAAAGTAGTAGATAGAAAACAATCCGAACAATAGATAACAGGTATTCCTCAAAGACACAGATGCTCAATAGAATCTGTGGGATTGATGGGATAAGATATTCTGTTGGGCGGATTGTTTTTTTGTTTTTTTATCCAGTATACGACCGTGAATAAGGGTCTGATATGGTATACTTACATAGACTATCATTAAAAGGGTGGAGGAACTTATGAGCGTAATTAGTCGTATTGAAAGTATGATGGAAGATTATTCTTCAGCAGAAAAAAAGTTGGCCAACTACATTATCGGTAATATTGAGAAGGTCCCTACAATGACAGCTAATGAATTAGCAGAAGCTTCCGGGTTGAGTGCGCCGACAGTTGTACGTTTTTCCAAAAAAATCGGTTTTCAAAGTCTGACGGACTTCAAAATCACGATTTCAACAGAACTACAGACTGGAATCGATGAAGGTTTTAGTGATATAGAAGCAAATGAGTCCTTTTACTCTATCAAAAACAAACTTGGTAACAATGCACAAGTAGCGATAAAAGAAACAGTAGATATTCTAGAAGAAGAAACGATCCAAAAAGTCGTAGAGTGTTTGGAATCGGCAGAGACTGTTTTTTTATATGGGGTTGGCGCCTCTTCTTTAGTAGTAGAAGATATTCTGCAAAAATGGTCTCGTGTCGGTAAGCCAACCATTTTTGAAAAAGATATCCACGTCTTGCTCCCGCAACTTGTCAGCAATGAGAAAAAGAAAGTGCTTTGGCTTGTTTCAAACTCAGGTAGAAGTGCAGATGTAGTCGCATTAGCCGAGCTGGCGAAAAGCATGAATATCGAAATCATTGCGTTGACGCAATTTGGAAATAACCCGCTTAGCAAGATAGCCGATGTACTCGTACAAACATCTAGACCAAAAGAAATCACGAATCGAAGTGCGGCAACTAATTCACTTTTGGCCCAATTTGCTACGATCGATATCATTTTTTATTTCTATATGGCTAAAAACGAAAAGCTTAGCGAAAAAGTGAAAAAAACACGAGAAGCAATCCAAGAATATTTTATGGATTCGAAATAAAAACCTTACTATTTTTTATATAAGTTTTTTAGAATAACAAAACGTAGTTTTCCACAAATAAATGATCCATCAAAGTGTTTCACGACTTAAGAAAACATAATTTTCAAAAATAAGTTTATTTTTTAATGAAAAAAATAGTTGGATATGTAACTTTAAGTGATTGCTGTGAAACAAAAAGTTGATTTTATCTTGAAATTAGGTAAAGAATTTCTTGCTCCGCCCATTTTTTCTTTTTTATTAAGAAGTTTTTGGGTACAATGAAGCATGAATGTAAATAGGCGGAAGGATAGGAAATGATGAAAGATTTTATGAAAAAAAAATTAAATACTTCTTGGTTAGAAAAAATAAGAAAAGGTGCACAAGAACCTAAGAACAAAACGTTTCGCCGGTCCCATGTTCCTTTTCGCTTAAATTTTCTTTTTTTCATTATATTTACGTTATTTGTTGCGTTGATTGCTAGATTGGGTTATTTGCAGATCGTGAACGGCGAAGAGATGGAGGCGCGAGTGAAGTCTACTTCTACGATTACGGTCCAAGAAAGTACTCCTCGCGGAATGATCTACGACTCCACAGGAAAAGCTTTAGTTACGAATAAAGCGAATCAGGCCATCACATATACGAGAGGAACACAAGTTACGGCTAAAGATTTGCTTGAAATCGCAACGAAGCTGAACTCGCTGATCGATGTTCCGGTAGATGAAAATCTGACAGATAGAGATAAAAAAGATTTTTGGCTGGCTGATCCCAAACATTTGAAAGAAGCCACAAAAAGACTTTCGGAAAAAGAAAAGCAATTAGGGAACAGCGAACAATATAGTGCGATGGTCAATAAAGTCACAGCTGATGAGATTAATTTAAACGAGGAGCAATTAAAAATTGCTACCATCTTTAAACGGATGAATAGTGCATATGAATTAAACACTGTCTATATCAAAAACTCTGGTGTTACTGATCAAGAGTTAGCTGTTGTGGCAGAACGCGCTTCTGAACTTCCAGGAGTTTCGACTGGCACAGACTGGACACGAGAATATAATGCAGCAAGTTCACTGAAAAGTATTCTTGGCAGTGTGACGACTGAAAAGCAAGGACTTCCAGCAGATGAAGCAGAGAAATACCTAGCAAAAGGTTATTCTCGGAATGACCGTGTAGGACAAAGTTATTTGGAAAAACAATATGAAGATGTCCTGCAAGGAACCAAAACCCAATATGAAGTTTCCCTTGATAATGAAGGAAATGTTTCGAATCAAAAAGAAATCTTCTCTGGGGAAAAAGGTTCTAATTTAATGTTATCTATGAATGCAGAATTCCAATCAAAAGTAGAAGAAATTTTGAAAAGGAATTATCAAACATTGATCAACAACGGCAAAGCACAGTATTCGCCTGGTGCTTATGCAGTGGCTATGAATCCTCAGACAGGAGAAGTGCTAGCAATGACTGGTTTCAGTCATGAACAAGGTTCCAAAGAAATCACCGAGAATGCTTTAGGCACGATTACTAGCGCCTTTGCTCCAGGGTCTGTAGTCAAGGCTGGTACTTTGACAGCAGGCTGGGCAAGTAACGCGATCAGCGGAAATCAAGTTTTGATTGATGAGCCGATTCGTCTGCAAGGTTCTTCAGAAAAAAGCTCTGTCTTTAATCGAAGCGGACAAGTTGCTCTTGATGCAGTCAAAGCATTGGAATTGTCTTCTAATACGTATATGATCAAAGTGGCGTTAAAGATGTTAGGACTAGACTATACACCTGGAATGGGACTACCTAGTTTAGATGAAGAAGCTAAAGCTTATCAGCAATTGAGAGACTCTTTCAAAGAGTTTGGTCTTGGTACAACGACTGGGATCGATTTGCCGAATGAATCTCCTGGGATCTCACGTTCTGTTGATTATATGAAGAAGTTCAATGCGGATAATGGCAAAGAATGGTATACTCCAGGTAACTTTACCGATTTGGCATTTGGACAGTTTGACACATATACACCAATCCAATTAGCTCAATATGCTTCAACAGTCGCTAATGGCGGGAAACGAGTACAGCCGCACCTAGTCAAAGCGATCTATGGCAATGACGAAAATGGAAACTTGGGTGAAGTGAAGAAAGAAATTGGCACAACAGTAGAAAATACGGTCAATATTTCTGCAGAAAATATGGCGATCCTCCGTGAAGGATTCCACCAAGTTGTCCATGGTACCGATCCTTACACAACAGCCAAACCATTAGCCAGTGCGAAAATGGACCTTTCCGCAAAAACAGGGACTGCAGAAACGGTTGCGGAAGGTCATCCAGATATTACGACAGTCAATAGTAATATCGTGGCATACGGACCAACAGACAATCCGGAAATTGCCATCAGTGTTGTCTTGCCGAACTTATTAGACGAACAAGACCACATGAACTTGACGATTGCTAAAGAAATAATGGACGCGTATTATGATATGTTCATGGCAAAATAAAAAAGAGGTCGTGAAAAAGCCGCTTAGTTTCGAGTATGAAGAAAAATTTTGTGAAAATAGCTTCTCACATTTTTGCTTAAATTTGACTTCATACCGAGAAACTGGCTTTTGAACACCGTTTAAGGAAGAGGTTGTGAAATCAGCGCCCTGACCTGAGTATTAGAGAAACAAAACGGAAAAATAGCTTCTCATATTTTGCCGTTTTTGAGCTAATACCGAAGGACAGCTGATTGAACGCCGTTTATCAAGAGGTCGTGGGCCTGCCGTTCAGCTCCGAGTCACAAGGAACAAGTACAAAAAAACAGCTTCTCATGTTTTATGAATATTGTGACTTGTGATTGAGGAGTTGGCAGGAGAACACCGTTTACTCGGCAAAAAAGGTTGTGACAAAAATTGTCACAACCTCTTTTTTGTGGAATCTAATTCTCTATTATAGTTTAAGTAGTTTTTCCAGATAAACAGCTAAACCGTCTTCCTGATTGCTCAAAGGAGTGACATCATTTGCAATGCCTTTGAGTTGATCAGTACCGTTAGCCATAGCTACTCCCCAACCTGCATAATCCAACAATTCCAAATCATTATGCTCGTCACCAAAGGCAATGACGTCTTTTTGATCGATAGACAGGTAGTTAGCAATCTCTTGCACGCCTTTTGCTTTTTGGATTCCTTTTGAAACAATCTCTAAGATGGCAGTAGGTCCACCCCATGTCCGAACATCGACATAACTGCCAAATTGACGTGTTAATTCAGCAGATACAGCTCCTGCAAAACGTTTGTCTGTTCGGACAAGCAAAGATGTAGGATTTGTCGTCAAATTTTTAGGAGAAAGCAAATTCTTCTCTCCTGGACGAGAAGAAGCAAAAATTTTTTCATCAAAGAAATCAAAACTGTCAATAAAAAAAGTATCACGATTTTCAGCAGCGATAAAATCTAAATTTAGCTGCTTTTTTTGCGATAAGATTTCAAAAGCGATTTCACGATTGATCAACGTTTCTCTTTCACCATCCCAGTGCTGATTAGGGATGTGTACTAATGCGCCGTTAAAATTAACCATCGGTGTTGTTAATTCTAATTGTTGGTAAAACTGATGGCTCATTCGGAATGGGCGTCCTGTAGCAATACTGACATGATGACCGGCATTGATTGCTTTTTTCAGAGTCTCTTTTGTTTTAGATGTAATCATCGAATCTTGATTGAGGGTAGTTCCGTCCAGATCGATGGCAATTAATTTTTTATTCAATAAGGGTCCTTCCTTCCTCAACTAGCATTTGTTTTAGTCTAGCATATTTTAGGTAATTAACAAGAGCAATCAGCTATTCCTAACAAAAACTACAGTTATGGCTATATAAATAGCTAAACATAAGCTAAACACGAACGTTAAGTATTATTTTCGCTTTTTTTGTTAAAAAAACGTTGAAAAGCGAATGAAACGTCTATATAATTTGAAATTGTTCGATGGATTTGCCCTATTTTACTTATTTTTTATTATTATAGTTTTCCATCAGAAAAAAATTCAGGGAGTGGAACTTTTTATGGAAAAGTTTTTCGGTTTAAAGAAAAACAATACAAATGTATCAACTGAAATAATGGCGGGAGTAACGACATTCTTTGCCATGAGTTATATCTTATTCGTAAATCCGACGATTTTGTCAGCATCAGGTATGCCCTTCCAAGCAGTATTTCTAGCGACAATCATTGCATCGATTATTGGTACGCTGGTAATGGGATTGTTCGCAAATGTACCATATGCTCAGGCACCTGGTATGGGATTGAACGCATTTTTCACTTTTACGGTCGTTTTTGGGCTTGGTTATTCTTGGCAACAAGCCTTGGCAATGGTGTTTATTTGCGGATTAATCAATATTTTTATTACTGTCACAAATATTCGAAAAATGATTATTCGGGCGATTCCCGAAAGTCTTCAACATGCGATTGGTGGCGGGATCGGTATTTTCGTTGCGTATGTCGGAATCAAAAATGCAGGATTCTTATCTTTTTCAGCAGACCAGTCAGCTATTTCGAGCTCTGTCGTTGAAGGCGGAAAAGCGACAAATGTTACGATAAATGGTGGAATCGTCCCTGCGTTAGCCAACTTTGACAACGCTCCTATCTTATTGGCTGTGATTGGTTTGGTACTGACAGCCATTTTAGTTGTAAAAAATGTCCGTGGGGCTATTCTTATCGGTATCGTAGCGACCACAGTCCTTGGTATTTTTATGGGTGTTGTTGATTTAAGTTCCATTGATTGGCAAACGAATTCGTTAGGTAATTCATTTAAAGAATTAGGAACAACTTTCGGTGCAGCATTTGGTTCTGAAGGCATGCAATCTTTATTCAGTGATTCTTCCAAGATTCCTCAAGTATTGATGACGATCATCGCATTCAGTTTATCTGATACTTTCGATACGATCGGAACATTTATCGGTACAGGACGCCGCACAGGCATTTTCTCAAAAGAAGACGAGATCGCGTTGGAAGATGGTCGTGGGTTCAAAACAAAAATGGATAAAGCACTATTTGCCGATGCGATCGCTACTTCCGTGGGGGCTATCTTTGGTACATCGAATACAACAACTTATGTCGAATCTGCAGCTGGGATCGGGGCCGGTGGACGTACTGGTTTGACTTCAGTAGTAGTGGCAGTGCTATTCGCATTAAGTAGTTTATTCTCTCCACTGATCGCCATTGTACCAAATCAAGCAACTGCGCCAGCATTGATTTTAGTTGGAGTAATGATGATGGCTTCTTTTGCAGACATCAAATGGCTAGATATGGAAGAAGCTTTACCGGCCTTCTTTGCATCGATCTTTATGGGATTGTGCTATAGCATTTCCTATGGGATTGCAGCAGGATTTATTTTCTATACAATTGTGAAAGTAATCAAAGGAAAATACAATGAAGTTTCTGTTGCTTTGTGGATCGTTGATATTTTATTCATTATCAACTTCATCATTCTAGCAACAATTTAACTAAAGAGAAGGGATTGGAACAGTATTTGTTCTGATCTCTTTTTGTTTTACATAAAAAGAACGTTACATATAAAATGACCTTTGCGGGATTTTTCTCTTTTTACTGGCGAGATCGTTGCTTGTTTATTCGAAAATAGGTATGATAAAAGAGACGAAAGAGGGATGATAGATGGAGATTAATTGGAGAAAAAATTTAGTGATTGCGTGGATTGGCTGTTTTTTCACTGGTGCAAGTATTAGTTTAGTTATGCCATTCATACCAGTTTATGTTGAGCAACTAGGAACACCAAAAGATCAAATCGAATTGTTTTCGGGACTAGCAATCTCTGTGACTGCTTTTGCATCTGCCGTGGTTGCACCAATCTGGGGAAATCTAGCTGATCGAAAAGGCCGAAAACTCATGATGATCCGTGCAGCAGCAGGGATGACATTAACAATGGGATCTTTGGCTTTTGTACCGAACGCGTATTGGCTTTTGATCATGCGGTTTTGGAATGGGATTTTGTCTGGATATATTCCAAATGCCACAGCGATGATTGCTTCACAGGCACCTAGAGAAAAGAGCGGATGGGCGTTAGGAACATTGTCTACCGGAGCGATTGCTGGAAATCTGATCGGACCTTCAATGGGCGGTGCACTGGCTCAGTGGTTTGGTATGGAAAATGTATTCTTGATCACAGGGGCTTTGTTGATGATCACAACGGTGCTGACCATCTTCTTAGTCAAAGAAGATTTCCATCCAATCGAGAAAAAAGATCTGATAAGCACCAAAGAAATTTTTTCAAAAATGGATCATCTCTCTATTTTGATCGGTCTCTTCATTACGACCTTGATTTTACAGATAGGAATCACTACGATCAGCCCTATTTTGACCTTATATATTCGTGAATTGAGCGGAAGTACAGAAAATATCCTTTTTGTCAGCGGCTTGATTGTTTCGATAGCTGGTGTTTCCGCTGTCTTTTCTTCACCGAAACTAGGAAAACTAGGGGATAAGATTGGGAATCAAAAAGTTCTAATTGGAGGACTCATTTTATCATTTTGCTGTTATTTACCTATGGCATTCGTCACTACACCGCTCCAATTAGGTATACTTCGCTTTATTTTAGGCTTTTCAACTGGCGCTTTGATGCCTTCTGTCAATACACTGATCAGTAAGATTACGCCTCAAGAAGGAGTCAGCCGAATCTATAGCTACAATCAGATGTTTAGCAACTTTGGACAAGTTTTAGGTCCCATGCTAGGATCGACAGTCGCGCATGCTTATAATTACAGTGCTGTTTTTATTGTGACAAGTTTGTTTGTTCTGTCAAATATTCTTCTTTCTTTATTCAACTTTCGTAAAGTTCTTCGTAGCAGATTATAATGGTGGTGAGGAGTAGAAAATAAAAAAGAGCTTGAGATATCTCAAGCTCTTGGCTGTTTTTTTACGAATGGGCAGAGGTTTCTTTTCTTGGCGCAACTGCACCAATCAAAAGGATAATGACACCCGCAATGAATGAAATGATTGTTGTCAAAGTAAAATCATATGTTCCGCTTGTTAATGCAGCACCAATATAACCGACTACTTGACCTAGAACGACAGCCCAGAATAATGTAACGATATATCGCATAAAGAACACCTCTTTTCTATCTTAATTTTACCAAATTTTCTTTGAATGTAAAGAAACGAGACCAAATCTCAATAAAATTTGAGTTCTTGCGAAAGAACTCATTCCTACAGATTACAAGCAAGCAAATGAAGTGGAATAATCAACTTCAGCGCCTGCTATCTTAATGAAAGTAAAAGGATCAAACCTTTTAACGCTAGTGAATTTTAACGAAAAAAAAGGCGGAATGCAAGATGTTTTTCCCACAACTTTATACAATTACTTCTTATTCTCTTTTACAAAGTACGATACGTATTCGAGAATATGTACAAGAAGCAAAAAAACAAGGCTACACTTCATTAGCCATAACGGATAAAGATGTCTTATACGGTGCACCTGAATTCTATCGTATTTGTGTAGAAGAAGGAGTACAGCCAATCATTGGATTACATCTTAGTTATACTTATGAAGAAAAAAATTATGGCTTGCTTGCGTACGCAAAAGATGAAATAGGTTATCAGCAGCTGATGAAACTTTCCAGCCGAAAAATGATCCAAGAAAAATTGGATCTTGCAGAAATGACAGAAACCGACCATCTAGCGTTTGTTGTTCCGGCAAATCATTCTGTTTCTGAGGCTTTCAATAAAGAGGATAACTTTTTCGGTCATTGGCAGTTTTTACTTGAAAATGTTTTTACTAGAAATTTTTATATCGGCTTGACAGAAAACACGCCTGATCAATTGCCTGAATGGTATCAGTATGTGATAAAAGAAAATTATTCGCTTTGTGCATTACATCCCATCGCTAGTTTACAACAAGAAGAACTTTTTGCACTTGAAGTGATGAAACATATCAAAGATGGAAGCCAAATACCTTTAGAAAATTTATCTGCATCTTTACCACTAACAGCAAATGGCTATCTTCTTTCAGAACAAGAAATGATCAAACGATTCGAAAAAGCGGGTCTTTCCCAAGCTGTAATAGGCGCCCAGCGTTTAGCTGAATCGATTTCATTTGAATTCCAGTTCCATCAGAAATTACTTCCGCATTATCCAGTTCCTAATGGAAAACAAGCTGGAGAATATTTAAGAGAGTTATGCTATTCGCAAGTGGAACGCCGAATCACTGATTATACAAAGGAATACCAAGAACGTTTGGACTACGAGTTATCTGTCATCCATCAAATGGGATTCGATGATTATTTCTTGATCGTATGGGATGTAATGGCTTTTGCTCATAGAAACAAAATCGTTACCGGTGCAGGTCGTGGTTCTGCTGCGGGTTCATTAGTAGCCTATGTGTTAGAAATCACAGATGTGGATCCATTAGAATATGATTTGCTGTTCGAACGCTTTTTAAACCCCGAACGCTTTACGATGCCAGATATCGATTTGGATATTCCTGACAATCGACGTGAAGAAGTATTGAATTATGTTCGAGAAAAGTATGGACAATATCATATGGCACAAATCGCGACATTTGGCACAATGGCAGCAAAAATGGTTCTTAGAGATGCAGCTAGAGTGTTTGGTTTATCGCAAAGTGAAGCAAACCGCTGGTCAAAAGCAATACCCAATCAATTGAAAATCACATTGACCCAAGCTTATAAAACTTCGCATCAATTAGTAGAATTAGTTCAGGCAAGCGAAAAAAACCAACTTTTATTCAAAACTGCAGTGATTTTAGAAGGATTGCCAAGACATGTTTCGACTCACGCAGCAGGTGTAGTTATCAGCGATAAGAATCTACTTGAACTAGTCCCGCTCCAACGCGGTTCTGATGAAGCTTTTCTGACCCAGTATACGATGAATGAGGTAGAAGCCATCGGTCTTTTGAAAATGGACTTTTTAGGACTACGCAACTTATCGATTATTGATTTTACTTTGAAAGCTGTTAAGCGAGTAGAAGGTTATGAGATCCGATTAAAAGAGATCCCGCTAAATGATGCAAAAACGCTGCTCTTGTTTCAACGAGGAGAAACCTCAGGAGTATTTCAATTTGAATCTGCTGGTATCCGGAACGTTTTACGAAGATTAGGTCCAGAAAACATCGAAGATATTGCCGCAGTCAATGCATTGTATCGACCAGGCCCTATGCAAAATATAGATACCTTCATTGCCAGGAAGAAAGGAAAAGAAGCCATTCGCTACCCAGATGATTCACTGATCCCGATTTTGAAAAACACATATGGAGTGATCGTCTATCAGGAACAAATCATGCAGATCGCCTCGACTATGGCTGGATTTACATTAGGGCAGTCAGATATTCTGCGACGGGCAGTGAGTAAAAAGAAAAAAGACGTATTAGATGAAGAAAAGTCGCATTTTGTATCAGGAGCATTACAACAGGGATATTCGGAAAAAACAGCAGCGACCGTATATGAATATATCGAAAAATTTGCAAACTATGGATTCAATCGGTCACATGCATTTGCTTATTCATTCGTGGGATTCCAAATGGCGTATCTAAAAGCCCATCATCCAGGTGCTTTCTTTACCAGCCTGATGAATTCTGTTCGGCATAACACATCAAAATTGAAAGAATATATTGCAGAAGCACGTAAAAATAAACTCAAACTTTCCTCGCCGTCCATTAATCAAAGTAATTCCAGTTTTGAGTTGGTCAATAAGGAAGAAATCAGATTCGGACTGACAGCGATAAAAGGTATTCGGCGTGATTTTGTAGAAGATATATTAAACGAAAGAAAACAAAATGGTCCGTTCCAGTCAGTGGATCAATTCCTCATACGGATCGATAAGCGTTGGCTGAAATTAGAGTTACTGCAATCACTGACAGCAGTAGGCGTTTTTGATGAATTATCTCCTAACAGGAAACAATTGATGCTTGATCTCGAAGGAAAAATCCAAAATATCGTTTACAGTGGTGGAAGTCTTGACTTGCTGGGAATCATGGCATTAAAAGAAGAAGAAGTCGCTGACTATACACTAGAAGAACGCTTGAAGCTGGAAGAGGAGTACTTAGGTATTTATTTGTCAGGTCATCCTGCAGAAGGGTTTGATCGTCTTCGTTTAGCTAAACAAGTTCAGCTGATTACAGATATCGTCCCTAATCAACCAGTCAATTTATTAGTGATGATCAAGGAAGTTAGAGAAATTCGGACAAAAAAAGGAGAACTGATGGCCTTTGTTGAAGGAACCGACAGTAGTGGAGAAATTTCTGTCACAGTTTTTCCAACTCTTTATCGTAAATATCGTAATTTGTTTGCCGTTGATCGAGTGATCTTTGTTCAAGGGCGGAGCGAAATCAGCAAATATAATCAGGAACTGCAACTAATTGGAGAAAGCTTTGCTGATCCTAACCAGTTAGAAGCCCAGTATCCTTCACAAACTTGCTATTTGCGTATTACAGAAGAACGGGAAGATCCCGAGATAATGAAACAATTACAAGTGATTTTTCAGAAACACCCAGGATATATACCAGTAGTTATGTATCACGAAAAAACGCAACGAAAAGTAGTTCTGTCAGATGCTTATTGGGTGGATGACAGCAAGAGTATAAAGGGGCAACTTATTTATCTGCTTGGCGAAGATAATGTGGTTTTCAAATAACTTACGGTAAAAAATACTACTTGCTTTCATTTTTTTTCATTTTTTTATCCGTAAATCAAGACAAGTGAGAAAAATAATGTTAGAATGTTAGTCGTGGTTAACGCAAAAATGGTTGTAAACCTAAGTCATACTTAGGATAAAGTATTTTAATGAGGTGAATGTTTATTATGAAACGCATCGGAATTTTGACCAGTGGCGGAGACGCACCTGGAATGAATGCAGCTGTTCGTGCCGTTGTTCGTAAAGGTATTTACGAAGGACTGGAAGTATACGGGATCAATTATGGTTTTGCCGGTTTAGTTGCTGGAGATATTCGTCGTCTTGATGTGGCAGATGTAGGTGACAAGATCCAACGTGGTGGTACATTCTTGTATTCTGCACGTTATCCAGAATTTGCAACTGAAGAAGGTCAATTAAAAGGAATCGAACAATTGAAAAAATTCGGAATCGAAGGTCTAGTGGTTATCGGAGGAGACGGCTCTTATCATGGCGCAATGGCTTTGACAAAACGCGGTTTCCCAGCAGTAGGTATTCCTGGAACAATCGATAATGATATTCCTGGGACTGATTTCACAATCGGTTTTGATACAGCAATCAATACAGTACTAGAATCAATTGACCGTATTCGTGACACAGCGACTTCTCATGTTCGTACATTCGTTATCGAAGTAATGGGACGCAATGCAGGAGACATCGCTTTATGGTCAGGTGTGGCTGGCGGAGCGGATGAAATCATCATCCCAGAACATGATTTTGATATGGCTTCAGTTGCTAAAAAAATCCAAGAAGGCCGCGATCGCGGGAAGAAACATTGCTTGATCATCTTGGCTGAAGGTGTAATGGGCGGAAATGAATTCGCTGAGAAACTTTCAGAATTTGGCGACTATCATACACGTGTATCTATCTTGGGACACGTTGTCCGTGGTGGAGCACCAAGCGCACGCGACCGCGTGTTGGCAAGTAAATTCGGTGCTTACGCTGTCGAATTGCTTCAAGAAGGAAAAGGTGGATTATGTGTCGGTATCCATGACAACGAAATCGTTGCGTCTGACATCATTGATACACTTGAAAACAACAAACATAAACCAGACTTATCACTATATGATCTAAATAATTCACTTTCATTTTAAGAGTGAAAGAAACCAAGCTATTTAAGCTGTGTACAGCTTTAAATAAACAAAATTGAATGGGAGAGTTTTTTAAATGAAAAAAACCAAAATCGTTAGTACATTAGGACCAGCAAGTAACTCAGTAGAAATTATTTCTCAATTGATTGAATCTGGGGCAAATGTCTTCCGCTTTAACTTTTCTCATGGTGACCATGAAGAACAATTATCACGTATGACTATGGTCCGTGAAGCAGTTAAAAAGACAGGAAAAGATGTCGGTATTCTTTTAGATACAAAAGGAGCTGAAATCCGTACAACTGTTCAAGGCACAACAGAAGCTGATTTTGGTCGTGCAGGATACATCAAATTTGAAGTAGGAGATCAAACACGCATCTCTATGGATCCTGAACATGTAGGTTCAAAAGAAAAAATCGCGGTTACTTACCCAGGATTATTTGACGATGTTCACGTTGGTGGACACATTTTATTTGATGATGGTTTGATCGATATGCAAATCATTGAAAAAGACGAAGCAAACCGTGAATTAGTCGTAGAAGTTAAAAATGCAGGTATGCTAGGATCACGTAAAGGGGTAAATGCACCAGGCGTTTCTATTAGTTTGCCAGGTATTACTCCAAAAGATGCTGACGATATTCGTTTTGGTTTAGACAACGATATCGACTTTATCGCTGCAAGTTTTGTACGTAAAGCACAAGACGTTCTAGATATCCGCGAAATCTTAGAAGAAAAAGACATGACTCATGTTCAAATCTTCCCTAAAATCGAATCTCAAGAAGGTATCGACAACATTGACGAAATCATCAAAGTTTCTGACGGTGTTATGATTGCCCGCGGAGATATGGGTGTTGAAATCCCAGCTGAACTAGTACCAATGGTTCAAAAACGCATCATCAAAAAATGTAATGCTGCTGGTATCCCAGTTATCACTGCTACACAAATGTTAGAATCAATGCAAGAAAACCCACGTCCAACACGTGCGGAAGCTTCTGACGTTGCTAACGCTGTATTTGATGGCACAGATGCAACAATGCTATCTGGTGAATCTGCAAACGGGGACTACCCAGTTGAAGCTGTTTCAACAATGGCACGTATCGACCAAGAAGCTGAAAATGCATTATCAGAATTAGGTACATTCCAATTGAACGAATTCGATAAAACAGATGTAACTGAAACAATCGGTTTATCTGTAGCTCGTGCTGCAAAAAATCTAGGCGTGAAAACAATCGTTGCTGCAACTGAATCAGGATACACTGCAAAAATGATTTCAAAATATCGTCCAGATGCAGATATCTTGGCTGTTACTTTTGACGAACGCACAAAACGTGGTTTGATGTTAAACTGGGGCGTTTACCCAACAGTTGCTGAAAAACCATCAACAACTGATGAAATGTTCGAACTAGCAGCTAAAAAAGCTGTTGAATTAGGTTTCGCATCAGAAGGCGATTTAATCTTGATCACTGCTGGTGTACCAGTTGGTGAACGCGGAACAACTAACGTGATGAAAATTCAAATGATTGGTTCTAAATTATTAGAAGCTCAAGGCGTTGGACAAAAATCTGTCGTTGCAAATGCAGTTATTGCTTCATCTGCTGAAGAAGCTGTAAAAAAAGCAAAAGACGGAATGGTTCTAGTTGTACCATCAACTGACAAAGAATATATGCCTGCAATCGAAAAAGCAGCTGCTGTTATCGTTGAAGAAGGCGGATTGACTTCTCACGCTGCAGTTGTAGGAATTGCACAAGATATTCCTGTAATCGTTGGTGCTAAAGGCGCAACAACAACAATTACAGAAGGTGAATTGATTACCGTTGATTCACGTCGCGGCATCGTTTACCGTGGCGAAACAACAGCTATCTAATTTAGCTTAATAAAAAATAAAAACAGCTCTTCTTTTACGAAGAGCTGTTTTTTTGTGCTGTAACGAATTCATGGATAACTTGGACTACTTGTTCTTGAAGAGGCGTGACGATCTGCTGTGTTCGTTTTGCCAATGAAATCAAGAAGCGAGGCTGAACTTCATCTGAAAGAGGGAGGCAAACTAAATGATCTTCAGGATGGACAGCAATCTCTGCCAAAAAACCGATACCCACATTTTCTCGGACCATACTCTTTAAAATCGTCAAGTCATTGCTTTGATAAACAACTTTTGGATGAGTATGTGTTTGTTTAGAAAGCTTAGTGAATGCTGCGGGGTGGACATAATGTTCGTTCAATAGTACAAACTGTTCATCTGCTATATCTTTGAAAGAGACAGTATCCTGCTTGGAAAGAGGATGTGTAGGTGGCACGACGATCATGAAACGTTTGTCCAAAAGTAACTCTGTTTCTAAATATTGATCCACGATTGGCTGTGTTGAGCCTAATACAGCTAAATCGATCCTCCCTTGTCGGATCATCCCGTATAAGTCCCGAGAGCCTCCATCGGTAATCTCAATTTGATTCATCAATTCATGCTTGATAAAGTAACTTGACAGTTTAGGAAAGTATTCATTGCCGATAATAGGAGGCATGCCAAAACGAAGCTTTTTCTTTTGCAACTGAGTGATTTCAGCTCTTGCAGTAGAAATCTCTTGGAGAATGGTTTGTGCATGGAGAAACAGCTGCTTTCCAGAAGGCGTGACGATTAATTCGTGATGCGATCGATCTCTTGTAATAAGTACGGTGTCAAACTCTTTTTCAAGACGTTGTAATGCATATGTAATAGTAGGTTGGCTCACACGGAAATAATTAGCCACTTTCGTAAAATTTTTTTGTTTGACGATTTGGACATAGTATTCGATATCTTTCGTGTTCATGAAGATCATCCGCTCCTTTAATGGAATAATGATTATTGTAAATGATTCTGAGGATGATAGCAAACAGAGGCTTTCTAATAAAGATTTTTATGTTTTTTTATGAACAGCAAGGTGTCAAGAAAATTTCATTGACAACATGCTTTTTGCCCTGTATAATTGCTTTTGTTGCTTAGGAGTGATGAAAAATGAAATGGTCTTTATTGGAATTGAGAAAATACCAGGAGACACCGTTAACTTTTCATGAGACGCTCGACTTGAAAGCCGCTCTCATGAAGCGAGACAATTTAATACTTGATGTTGCGCCAGTGGAAGTCGAAGGTTTGGTCTCAGTTGATAAGAAAGGCTATATCGTTCATTACACTGTGCAGACGACTTTGACAGTTCCTTCAACACGTTCACTAGAACTTGTTGAACTGCCCATGGATTTTTCTGTAGACGAAGTATTCATGACAGAAGAACAATTCCAAAGTAGAGATGAACAAATGTCTGCGGATGAGATTTTGCTAATTGAAGGTCCATTATTGAATTTAGCAGAGTCGATTGAAGACAACATCTTATTGGCGATTCCAATGCGGGTATTGACAAAAGAAGAGGAAGCAGCAACAGAACTTCCAAAAGGCAATGATTGGGAAGTTGTTTCCGAAGAAGAATACCAGCGCAGAAAAATGGAAGAAGCCGAGAATAAAATTGATCCTCGTCTTGCAAAACTATCTGAACTTTTTGATTCTAAATCAAAAGACGACGATAACAAGTAAGATTGGAATATATTGTGTCTAATTTAGATACAAGACTTTACAAGGAGGTGTAGCAAAATGGCAGTACCAGCTAGAAGAACATCAAAAGCTAAAAAAGCAAAACGTCGTACACACTACAAATTGACAATCAAAGGGTTAAACGAATGTCCAAACTGTGGTGAAATGAAAAAAAGCCATCACGTATGTGCAAATTGTGGTTACTATGATGGTAAGGACGTAATGTCAAAAGAAGCTTAATACATTTTAATTAGAAAATGTAAAACCTCAAGGCTAACCATGGAGCCTTGAGGTTTATTTTTTTGTAGTCGGTAAATAAAAAATATGTTGTTCTTTAGTTTGCAATGTAGCCGTGTTAAGCTATAATGTAAGAGATTAGGGAGAAATCCCGTATGTAGGAGGAGTTCATATGTCAAAACAACAAATCGGCGTTGTCGGTATGGCCGTTATGGGTAAAAATCTAGCCTTGAACATAGAAAGCCGCGGCTATTCAGTGGCTTTATTCAATCGTACAGGGGCTAAAACAACCGCTGTAGTAGAAGAACACCCAGATAAAAATTTCAAAGCAACATATACAATCGAAGAATTTGTAGAATCTATCGAGAAACCACGTCGGATCTTGCTAATGGTCAAAGCAGGACCGGCAACAGATGCAACAATCCAAGAGTTACTTCCTCACCTTGATAAAGGCGATATTTTGATTGACGGAGGAAATACATTCTTTAAAGATACGATGCGTCGTAATGAAGAATTAGCCAACTCTGGCATTAACTTTATCGGTACAGGCGTTTCTGGTGGTGAAGAAGGAGCTTTAAAAGGACCTTCAATCATGCCTGGTGGACAAAAAGAAGCCTATGCGCTAGTTGCACCAATCTTAGAGCAAATTTCTGCAAAAGCAGAAGACGGAGCACCATGTGTCACATATATTGGCCCAAATGGAGCCGGACATTATGTAAAAATGGTACACAACGGTATTGAGTATGGAGATATGCAGTTGATTGCTGAATCTTATGA
This sequence comes from Enterococcus sp. E4-223, assembly GCF_035727065.1. Lineage (NCBI taxonomy): Bacteria > Bacillati > Bacillota > Bacilli > Lactobacillales > Enterococcaceae > Enterococcus > Enterococcus sp. E4-223. Next base: position 277,447 of record NZ_JAPMLH010000003.1, read on the forward strand.
CTTAATGAAGAATATTTTAAACCTTTCAGTAGAAGAAATGGCTGATATCTTTAAAGAATGGAATCAAGGCGAATTAGACAGCTATTTGATAGAAATCACTGCTGACATTCTGACGCGTAAAGACGATGAAGGAACAGGTAAACCAGTAGTAGATGTGATCCTTGATGCAGCTGGGAATAAAGGAACAGGTAAATGGACAAGCCAAAGCGCGCTTGACTTAGGTGTGCCACTTCCATTGATCACTGAATCTGTATTTGCCCGCTATATTTCTGCTTATAAAGAAGAACGCGTACAAGCAAGTAAAATTTTGTCTCGTACGAACGATTTTGAGTTCACGGGAGACAAAAAAGAATTGGTCGAAAAAATCCGAGAAGCGTTGTATTTCAGTAAAATCATGAGTTATGCCCAAGGATTTGCTCAATTACGTGTCGCTTCAAAAGAATTTGACTGGGACTTGCCATTTGGTGAAATCGCAAAAATCTGGCGCGCTGGATGTATCATCCGAGCTCGATTCTTGCAAAAAATTACGGATGCCTATGACAAAAATCCTGAGATCGAAAATTTATTGCTAGATGATTACTTCGTTGAAATCACGAAAAAATATCAGCAATCAGTCAGAGACGTCGTTGCCTTGGCTGTCCAAGCTGGCGTACCTGTACCGACTTTCTCATCAGCCATCGCTTACTTCGATTCATACAGAGCAGAACGTCTGCCTGCAAATATAATCCAAGCCCAACGCGATTACTTTGGCGCACATACCTATGAACGTGTCGACAAAGAAGGAATCTTCCATTACTCATGGTACCATGAAGAATAATAGTCTTTCGGCTGTTAGGAAATGAGAAAATAAAAAGAGGACGAAAGAGCTGAAGTCGATTGTTATGAGTAGACTTCAGCTCTTTTTTAAAATTGCTATCCATGATAAAATGACTATAGATTTTTAAGCATATTATCGGTATAATGATAGAGTTTTTAAAAAGCCAGTAGAATAGAAAGGATAAAATAATAAATGAGCAATATTCTAATCGTTGAAGATGAAAAGAACTTGGCACGATTTGTCGAGCTAGAGTTGAAGCATGAAGGGTATAACACAGAAGTCCACTACAACGGCCGAACTGGTTTAGATGCGGCATTAAATAATGAGTGGGATGCCATATTGTTGGATCTGATGCTCCCAGAATTGAACGGTTTAGAAGTCTGCAGACGTGTACGCCAAGTCAAAAATACACCAATCATTATGATGACTGCAAGAGATTCTGTGATCGATCGTGTATCTGGACTTGACCACGGAGCAGATGACTACATCGTCAAACCATTTGCTATCGAAGAATTATTAGCACGTCTTCGTGCATTGTTGCGTCGAATCGATATTGAAGGCGATAAAAATGTGGCTAAACAAACTACTATTACTTATCGCGATTTGACTATCGAAAAAGAAAACCGTGTCGTACGTCGCGGAAATGAAGTAATTGAACTAACAAAAAGAGAATACGAGTTGCTGCTTACTTTAATGGAAAACGTGAACGTGGTATTAGCACGTGACGTTTTACTAAATAAAGTGTGGGGATACGAAACAGAAGTTGAAACAAACGTAGTGGACGTATATATTCGTTATCTTCGCAACAAAATTGACGTTCCCGGGGAGGAAAGCTATATCCAAACTGTACGCGGAACAGGTTATGTGATGCGCTCGTGATAAAGCCGAAAAAATCGGAAAAAAGAGAACTGAAAGGGCCCTCCTTGACAATCAAGTGGGCCTTTGCGAGTTCTTTCTTCATATTCGTTGTGTTTACAATTTTCGCTGTCATTACCTATAAATCATCTATCAATCTGATTGTGGCAAAAGAAAGAAACAATGTAGAGCGTACGATTTCAGAAGTAGCTTCTCGTTTGGCTAACTCGGATGAAGAACTGACATTAGTAAATACGTATCGTAATCTGACGAAAGCGACAAATGACGGAGATGAGGTCGTAGATCATACTTCACTGGTCGAAGGGAACTTAATGAAGATCGATTCCTTTATAGCTGAGCTAGGGCAGCCATCAATGGATCTTTATGTTTATGATTTGGACGAGAACTTGATTTTTAAAACCCATGAAAACAGTCGAAACCTGATTCAGACTACACGTAAAGTTCCAACGATCGTTACACTAGAAGGAAAAACTGGCTTTTTATCTATCCAGCCTATATATTCTAAAGGTACAAGAGAAAAGATCGGCTATGCGCAAAGCTTCTATGAATTATCTTCTTTCTATGATATTCGAAATAAGCTATTATTGACTCTTATTGTTTTAGAAGTTGTTTCTTTGATCTTAAGTAGTATTTTAGGTTTCTTTTTATCTTCTTATTTCTTAAAACCACTCAAGGTACTCAGAGATACAATGGATACTATACGTAAAGATCCGCAATCAGATATCCACATGCCTGAAATCGACACAAATGATGAATTGGCAGATTTAGCTGAAATATTCAATGAGATGCTTGACCGTATGCGTTTGTATATTGAACAACAAGAGCAATTCGTGGAAGACGTATCTCATGAGTTAAGGACACCTGTTGCAATTATTGAAGGGCATCTTAGTCTGCTAAATCGTTGGGGGAAAGATGATCCTGAGATATTAGAAGAATCATTAAGCGCCAGCATGCAAGAAATCAGCCGTATGAAAAGCTTAGTTCAAGAGATGCTAGACTTATCAAGAGCAGAACAAGTAGATGTTCATTATGCGAATGAAACAACTAAAGGAAAAGAAGTCACCTATCAAGTTTATAATAATTTCAAGATATTATATCCAGACTATGTGATCACTTTAGATGATGATTTGACAAAAGAAGTGACCCTGCAAATTTATCGTAATCACTTTGAACAATTAATCATTATCATATTGGATAACGCAGTAAAGTATTCAACTACACGAAAAGAAGTCCATATCTCTATTTCTTCCACTCTGAATGAATTTGAGATCGCGATTCAGGACTTTGGCGAAGGAATACCCAAAGAAGACCTTAATAAGATCTTCAATCGTTTTTATCGAGTGGATAAAGCAAGAGCTAGAACGAAGGGTGGAAATGGTCTGGGGTTGTCTATCGCTAAACAACTGGTTGAAAACTATAAAGGACGTATCTTAGCAGAAAGTGTAGTAGGGCAAGGGACAATTTTTAGAATCTTTATTCCTATCGCAAAGGCAGAAGACAAGTAAAGCATGTGCTTTACTTGTTTTTTTATATATCCAACAAAGAATAAGGTACAAAATACAAGCAAGTGAGAAATTCAGGGATGTCATTATAAAAAAAACTAGCGAACAATTAAATAGAATAACATCCGTTAATTAAATGTAAGTAGCTTTTAGATGAACGAAAAAACAATAAAATGCTGTAATATTCGTGTTTAAAAATAATAAATAAAAATAGGGAATTTTCTATTGCAATTTTATAAAGAGATTGCTATATTATTATTTGTTCTAAATGATTCCTTTAAGGTGTCGCTAAAAATTATAAAAAATAGGGTTGACGCACTTTTGGTGTCATGTTATAATAACGAAGTCGTTTGGATGAGATAGCTAATAAAGCTTGATTTTATCGAAAAAAACTTCGAAAAAGTTATTGACAAATAACAATAAAGATGATATGATAATCAAGTCGCTGCTAATGAGTGACAAAGACGTTTAGAAAAAATAAACAAAGAAGTTGTTGACATTCTCTTCTGAATCTGATAAGATTAAAGAGTTGTTGAAACAAAAAGATTAGACCTTTGAAAACTGAACAAAGTAAGACAAACCAAATGTGTAGGGCGTCTTGATTCAATTCAAGACAACAAACATTTTTAACAAGCAAGCAATATGCTAGCAAACAAATTGAGCTTAACAATCGCAAGATTGTTCGAACTTTTTATGAGAGTTTGATCCTGGCTCAGGACGAACGCTGGCGGCGTGCCTAATACATGCAAGTCGAACGCTTCTTTTTCCACCGGAGCTTGCTCCACCGGAAAAAGAAGAGTGGCGAACGGGTGAGTAACACGTGGGTAACCTGCCCATCAGAAGGGGATAACACTTGGAAACAGGTGCTAATACCGTATAACAATCAAAACCGCATGGTTTTGATTTGAAAGGCGCTTTCGGGT